>JANQJZ010000061.1 GCA_028281365.1 Gammaproteobacteria bacterium
GAATTGTTGGATCAACACCCGACTAAACCGGACGTTATTTTTATCCCGGTTGGTGGTGGTGGACTGATTGCCGGTATTGCGGCTTATACCAAGGCAAGGTTTCCTGAAATTAAAATAATTGGTGTGGAACCGGATGAAGCACCTTGTATGCACCATGCCCTGGAAGCAGGTGAACGTGTAGTATTGGACAAGATTGGTATTTTTGCTGACGGCGCAGCGGTAAAACAGGCTGGGGAAGAGAATTATCGATTGGCAAAAGAACTGGTCGATGAAATTTTATTGGTGAGTATTGATGAAATTTGTGCAGCGGTAAAAGATATTTTTGAAGATACCCGTTCAATTCCAGAGCCTGCGGGTGCTTTAGCAGTTGCAGGATTAAAACAATATGTTGAAAGAGAATCGCTTGGTAGCAAGGAACTGGTCGCAATATTTAGTGGTGCCAATGTAAATTTTGATCGATTAAGACACATTGCAGAGTTGTCTGCTTTAGGTGAAAAACGTGAAGCCCTGATCGCGATCATGATTCCTGAACGACCGGGTAGTTTTAGACGTCTATGCCATGACCTGGGCCCTCGTTTAATAACGGAGTTTAATTATCGCTATGCTGATGATAACGATGCCCATGTTTTTACCGGTGTGCAATTAAAAAACGGTATAGAAGAAAAAAATACCTTATTAAATCACCTTGAAGAGAAGGGTTATGATGTTATCGATTTAAGTAATGATGTGATCGCAAAAATGCATATTCGATATATGGTTGGAGGGCATGCACCCCAGGCAGAGGATGAGATTATTTATCGTTTCGAATTCCCTGAACGATCCGGCGCTTTATTACACTTTTTAACGGAAATGGGCGAACGCTGGAATATCAGCTTGTTCCATTATCGTAATCATGGAGCAGCCTATGGCCGCGTATTGATGGGTTTTCAGGTCAAACAAGAAGAAAGAGAAGAATTTCAGAAGTTTGTTGAAAGCCTGGGGATTCTTTATTGGAAGGAATCTGATAATCCGGCGTATAAAAAGTTTCTCAGTTAGTAATTCTTTTTTAAACAGGTTTCGCCTGCAGGCGAGTTCCTTGCACCCACATCGCTAACACTTTAATACAGGTACATAGGTATTTGGAGTGATTATTATCCCGTAATGTCCTGCCGAATAATTTAATCACGATAGCGAAAAACAGACAGGAAGTCTGTTTTAGCGTATACATTCATGGATGAATGTATACGCGGCGCGTCATCGGGATAAAATTATGAGGGAAGCCTCAGGCTAGGACATTCGGGAAAAATTTTCTTGGGTACTTCTTTTTAAAAAGAAGTACCTCGCCGTACAGGGCGAAAGCAAGTGTTAAAAAGACCTGGAACCTAAGATTTTACTCAAGCCCTAAAATATAATCCCATTCTTTTTTAGTTACCGGTGTAATCGATAGCCGATTGCCACGTTGTAATATCTTCATGTCCTTAAGTTGTTTGTGATTTCTTAATTCTTTTAATGAAATTGTACGTTTAAATTTACGTTTATATTTTACATCAACCAGTATCCAGCGAGGATTATCGGGATCGCTTTTCGGATCGTAATGTTTATCATTTGGATCAAATGCGGTGGGGTCCGGGTAGCCTTCTTTATGGATGGTCATGATGCCAACAATACCGGGTTCATCACAGTTGGAATGATAGAAAAATACCTGATCACCTTTTTTCATATCATCACGCATCATATTCCTTGCCTGATAATTACGTACGCCATCCCAGGGTTCGGTTTTGTCGGGATTATTTTTTAAATCGTTAATGCTGAACTCAGATGGTTCAGACTTCATTAGCCAATAGTTCATTATTATTAATTTATTAATTAAAAGTAAAAAAGTAGGGGGTATCAACCGTGATGTCGTCACAGACTATGAACTTGAACCAGAGGTTCAAGGTGGGCATCCTTGGCAACGTATCAGGCTTTCCTCGTGGTTGGACATGCACAACAACACTGCTTTTGGATTCCCTGTTCAATATCTTATCGGCTCAAGTTACCACGAGAATGATAACGAGCATCACAGAAGATACCCAAGCTTGAAATCTAGCCGCCTTGTGAGACAGGGTTTTCGATATCGACGATATCGATTTGTTTATCTCGCGCCAAGGCTTCATTAATTTTTCCCTGTAAGCGCTTTAAGGTACTGTCTATCTTAAAATTATAGTCCTGATTTTCCTTTTTGTATGCCAGTAATTCATTCGTGATATTTAATGCAGTCATCACAGCGATTCGTTCAGAGCCTATGACACTTCCGCTTTTTTTTAATTCCAGCATCTTTTGGTTAAGATAATCTACTGCCGTGCGAAGTGATTCTCTTTCTTCTTCCTCACAAGTTATTAAATATTCTTTATCGAGGATGGTGACGTTAATTGGAGCGTCATCTTTGCTCATGCACGTGTTTCCATAGCACGTAATCGGGAAATCATTGATTCTATACGGGTTCTGGCTTGCTCTGTTTTTTCAATTAAAACAGCACGTTCATTGACCAGGCTTTCCTGCTGATTCCGTAATGCAGAGTTTTCTGATTTTAACTGGTTGACGGTATTAATCAGTTCATCAACCCTCGCTTCTAGTGCCCCCAGATCGGTATTTTCATTATCACTCATGATCGTTTCCTAAAGCGGTTGCGTAATAGTTAAACGTGAACCAAATTTATAGTTGATTTATCATTCGCATATCAATATAGAGTGCCTGAATAAACTGGTCAACAGCTTATCTTCATCAGGCTTCATTAATAGCCTTTTTTGGCTCAATTTGGCAGGAATATGGCAATAAATACGTACACTACAATCGATTATGATGAATTAAATGCAGAATTGCGGTCAATACATGCAGGGATGGGTGCAGCTGAATGTCATGGTTTTATCTCCGGACACTTCTGCTATAGCAACTCAATAGTCGTAGAAATTTTACAGGATCTGATTTTAGCGGGTGTTGATGATAATGCAGGGATAGATGAATTTATTGCAACTTTAGCTGAACTGGCAAACCAGACAGCTAATCAAATCCTTGATGATGAAATCAGTTTTAATTTGCTACTACCGGATGATGAATCGTCCATGTCTGAGCGTACAAATGCATTAGCGGAATGGTGCGCAGGATTTGTCAGTGGCTTAGGAATTGGCGGAATTGATAAAGATACACAGTCCAATCCGGACTGCGAAGAATTTATTAATGATTTAATATCAATTTCCAAAATGGAAACATTTACCGAAGAAAGTGAAAGTGCAGAAAATGATCTATTTGAAATTATTGAATATGTTCGTATAGGTGTGATTATGTTACACCAGGAATGGCATCATATAGAAAATTCAAATCAACAATCACGAGTCCTTCACTAATGGATAAAAAAGAATATCAGCGACGACGTAAAAAACTGATGGACATGATAGGTTCAGACAGTATTGCAATAATACCGACGGCATCCGTATATATTCGTAACAGGGATGTTGAGTTTCCTTTTCGTCCGGATAGTGACTTTTTTTATCTTACCGGTTATCCGGAACCTGAAGCCGTTGCAGTAATAATTCCTGATCGGGATGATGGTGAATTTATTTTATTTTGCCGCGAACGCGATGAAGAAATGGAAACCTGGCACGGCCGTCGTGCAGGATTGGAAGGTGCGTTAGAACAGTATGGCGCTGATGATGCGTTTCCGATTGAAGATATGGACGATATTTTACCTGGCTTGATCGAGGGTCATGATCGAATTTTCTATAATATGGGCAGCGACCAGAATTTTGATCAGCGCGTACTGGCCTGGGTTAATCAAATTAGAGGTAAAGCCAGGTCCGGTGTTATTGCGCCAGATGAATTTATTTCTTTAAATCATTTTCTGCACGATATGCGTCTCTATAAAAGCCGAAACGAAATTAAATTAATGCGTCAGGCAGCACGTATCTCTGCAAGTGCCCATAAACGTGCCATGCAACAATGTAAGCCTGGTATGCATGAATATCAAATTGAAGCGGAGTTAACGCATGAATTTATCCGTAATGGAGCCAGGGCTGCGGCTTATCCCTCAATTGTGGGTTCAGGTGCAAATGGCTGCATCTTACATTACACGGATAATCAGGATCAGATTCAGGATGGTGATCTTTTATTAATTGATGCGGGAGCTGAGTACCAGGGCTATGCCAGTGATATTACAAGGACCTTTCCTGTTAGTGGCAAGTTTTCCGGGGCACAACGTCAAATCTATGAATTGGTATTGGCAGCTCAATTAGCTGCAATCGAGCAAGTTAAGCCAGGTAATCATTGGAATGATCCACATGACGCCGCAGTCAAAGTATTAACGGAAGGTATGGTGAGTTTGGGAATACTAAAAGGTGATCCAAAAGAACTCATGAAAGACCAGGACTATACAAAATACTATATGCATCGTACTGGTCACTGGATTGGTATGGATGTGCACGATGTTGGCGACTATAAGGTAGATGGCGAATGGCGAATGCTTGAACCTGGTATGGTTATGACAATTGAACCAGGGCTTTACTTGCCTGCCGGTATGAAAGGATTACCTAAAAAATGGTGGAATATCGGGATTCGAATTGAGGATGACGTTTTAGTCACCAAGGAAAGTTATGACATTCTTAGTAAAGATGCACCGAAGTCTGCAGAAGAGATAGAGGAATTAATGACGAATGCAGCATGAATATGATGTAGCAATAATTGGTGCAGGTATGGTTGGCGCAAGCCTGGCCTGCGCATTGGCGCCGGGTAATTTAAAGATTGCCATAGTTGAACCGGTTAAATTAAGTAGTGACATACAACCCAGCTATGATGATCGAGGGATTGCCTTATCATTATCTTCAAAACGTATCCTGGAATCACTGGGGGTATGGCAGCAGGTAGAACCTTTTGCAACACCAATAAAAAAAATTCATGTCACTGAGCAAGGAAGGTTTGGATCAACGCATATTGATACCAGCGGGTCCGAATATAATGAATTGGGTTTTGTTGTAATTGCCCGTAGCCTTGGTCAGGCATTACATAATCGACTATCAGAATTAAACAACGTTAGTTTAATATGTCCTGCAGAGTTAAGGCACTTTCAACAAAATAACTCGGGAATGTTTTTAGAGCTTGCTGTTGCTGAATCATTACAGGGAATTAACACAAAATTACTCGTTGGTGCAGATGGTAATAATTCTTTAGTAAGACGCCTGGCCGGATTAAAAACTGATCAATACGACTTTAACCAAACAGCCATTGTTGCCAACATTACAACTCAAAAAGATAATAGTGCAACTGCATACGAACGATTTACACCACACGGCCCAATCGCATTGTTACCCATCGGCAGAAATCGATCAGTATTGGTTTTTACAGTAAGCAGAGATAATTCAGAATGTTATCTATCAATGTCTGATGAACAGTTCATTGAGAAAGTGGAGTCAGAGTTTGGCCGGCGTTTGGGGAAGATTAATCAACTTGGGACACGTAAGTCTTATCCGATTATATTTATAGAAGCAATAAAACAATATCAACAAAGCCTGGTTTTGCTGGGTAATGCTGCACATACCATTCATCCAAATGCCGCACAGGGATTCAATCTTGGATTACGTGATGTAGCCGGTCTGGCAGAGTGTATTTTTACAGGTATTAACAGGGGACTCGATCTTGATGACCTGTCTATTTTAGAAAGCTATATAAAATTAAGGGGTTTGGATCAACAACATGTTATGCAGTTTACTACCGGACTTGCCAGAAGTTTTTATAATCAATTTCCTTTACTAAGCGATGTCAGGCACTTTGCTCTCGTTTTACTGGATGTTTTTCCTGTTGTTAAAGATTCGTTCATGGAAAAAGCAATGGGAGTTTCAGGCCTACAACCCGGACTTGTCAGGGGACATGTTTAATGTCGAATCAAGCTGAAAATTTCGATGCAGATGTTGTTGTTGTCGGTGGAGGGATAATTGGTAGTGCATTTGCCTCATTATTGGGAAAGGCAGGTTTAAAAGTCATTTTACTTGATGCTGAACAACGCCAGGTTAATACTCTTAAACGAATTGATGCCCGTGTATTTGCTATTACATTGGCCTCCAGACATATCCTGAACAGTGCAGGTGCCTGGCAGCGACTGGCTGAAAGTGACGTTGCCTGTTTCCGGAAGATGCATGTCTGGGATGAAAATGGAATAGGAGAGATACATTTCGATAGTGCGTCAATCTGTCAACCCACTATGGGTTATATAATTTCTCATCAGGCTATTGTTGATGCTTTGCAGGAAGAATTAATTGAAAATGAAAATGTTCGATGTATTTGGTCGGTATCGCCATCGTATTTGAAGCAAGATACTGATGAAATCATTATAGGTCTGGAAGATGGGTTACGCTTTAAAACAAAACTTGTTGTTGCTGCAGATGGTAGTAATTCCAAAGTAAGAAACCTTGCACAAATTTATTATCAAAAACATGACTACAAACAATCTGCACTTGCCTGTGTGGTAACAACAGAATTTTCACACAATGAAGTAGCACGGCAACGTTTTCTGAAACGTGGTCCATTGGCATTTCTACCAATGAAGGATCCTTATCAATCTGCAATTGTATGGTCCAGTAGTCCAGAACATATTCAACATCTCTATGATCTTGATGCGACCAGTTTTCATTCCGAGTTAGCAGAAGCTTTTGCCAATGAATTGGGTGAGATTAGTAAAAGTACGGATCGCGTTGTGTTTCCATTGATGCGTGCCCAGGCTGAAAAATATACTCATCAACGATTGGTGCTAATTGGTGATTGTGCCCATACTGTTCATCCTCTTGCAGGTCTTGGAGCCAATTTAGGTTTATTGGATGCTGCAGCATTAGCAGAGCTTATCATCGACTCCAGAGACCGGGGCAGGGATCCGGGGCGTATGATGGTCCTGCGTCGGTATGAGCGTTGGCGAAAAGGCGAAAACAGAAACATGATGTATATACTCGAAGGGTTTAAATACCTCTTTGAAAATCAAATCCAGGCTGTACAATGGCTGCGCAATTTCGGTCTGGATATGGTCGATAGTTTACCTTTGGTTAAACATGCAATTATGAAAAGGGCTATGGGTCTGGAAGGAGACTTGCCTGTTTTTACGAAACCCTGATAAGCAATAAAAATCCTAAATTTCTTGATTCACAAACAGGATAACTATAATTATAAAATTTTGAGTTAATACTTAAGCCACTTTATATTCTTCATGTCTGATAATTCAATTCCCGAAACCAGTAATTTTATTCGTAATATCATCAATGATGATTTAAAGAATAATAAAAATGACGGTCGCGTTCATACCCGGTTCCCACCTGAGCCAAATGGTTATTTACATATAGGCCATGCAAAATCAATCTGCCTGAACTTTGGAATCGCTGATGACTATCAGGGAGGGTTATGTAATCTTCGTTTCGATGATACAAACCCGGAAAAAGAAGATGTGGAATATACGGACTCGATTATGGAGGATGTTAAATGGCTTGGTTTTGATTGGGAGGATCGACTGTATTATGCATCTGATTATTTTGATCAGTTATTTGAGTTTGCCAAACAGTTGATTCTCGATGACAAGGCCTATGTTGATCATTTAAGTACGGAAGAGATCCGGGAATATCGCGGTACATTAACCGAGCCAGGAAAACCAAGTCCATACCGTGAACGTAGTGCTGAAGAAAATCTGGAATTATTTGAACGGATGCGTGTTGGAGAATTTAAAGAAGGCGAGTGTCTATTGCGCGCAAAGATCGATATGGCTTCAGCAAATATGAATATGCGCGATCCCGCAATATATAGAATAAAAAAAGTTGAACATCATCGTACGGGTAATAAATGGTTTATCTATCCGATGTATGATTACACACATTGTATCTCTGATGCACTTGAAGGCATTACACATTCATTATGTACGCTTGAATTTGAAGACCATCGCCCTTTATATGACTGGTTTCTGGATCAATTACCGGTGCCATGTCATCCACAGCAGATAGAATTTGCCCGTTTGAATCTAAATTACACTGTTACCAGCAAACGCAAACTCAATGAACTGGTTACAGAGGGTCATGTCTCGGGTTGGGATGATCCGCGTATGCCGACAATTACCGGTATGCGGCGCCGGGGATATACGCCTGAAGCCATTCGCGATTTTTGTGATCGTATCGGTATTACGAAAAGCGATACCTTGATCGATGTTGGCGTGTTGGAAAATTGTGCCAGGGAAGATCTGGATAAACGTACACGTCGTGTATTAGGTGTGTTAAATCCACTAAAGGTGATAATCGATAACTATCCTGAAAGTGAAACAGAATTACTTGATGCACCTTATCATCCTAATGATCCGGATATGGGTAACAGGCAATTACCTTTTTCTAAAGAGTTATTTATTGAACAGGATGATTTTATGGAAAACCCGCCAAAAAAATTCTTTCGCCTGGGTCCGGGTCGTGAAGTAAGGTTACGTTATGCCTATTTCATTACCTGTAATGAAGTCATTAAAGATGATGACGGGAATATTATTGAATTACGTTGTACCTATGACCCGGAGACTAAGGGTGGAAATGCACCTGATGAACGTAAAGTGAAAGGCACGCTACATTGGGTTTCGGCACAGCATAGTCTGGCAACAGAAGTTCGTTTGTATGATCGTTTATTCAATGATCCTAAACCTGACAGTAGTCAACATGATAAGGACTGGAAAGATTTTTTAAATCCGGATTCCATTAAATTAATTAAACATGCCCGGCTTGAACCGTCATTGCAGAATGCAGAAAAAGAAGAGTTATTTCAATTTGAAAGACTTGGATATTTTTGTGTTGATCGAAAAGATAACTGTGAAGGCAGGCCGGTGTTTAATCGTACTGTAACGTTACGTGATTCCTGGGCAAAACAGAAACATAAATAATTAATGTTTATTAACTTCTTTCCCGTTATAGATCTCTTCAATCTCAGCATAAATTAATTGTTCAATTTTTGCTCGTTTATCATCGGACAGTTCTTCCTTGCCTACCTTGAACAGGTAATCATTCAGATCGAGGCCTTTTAACATCATTTTTGTGTGAAATATATTTTCCTGATAAATGTTGACATCCAGCATTTGATAAATGTTTTTAGTCGCTTCATCGATAAAGTTCTGGATCGAATTAATATCGTGATCCATGAAGAGTTTTTTGCCAGATGTATTACGTGTGAAACCCCTGACACGATAATCCATGATCACGATATCAGACTCGAAACTATGGATAAGGAAGTTTAATGCCTTTAATGGAGAAATCATGCCACAGGTACTGACATCAATATCCGCACGGAAAGTGCATATCCCCTGTTCGGGGTGTGTTTCGGGATAGGTGTGAACAGTCAGGTGACTTTTATCCAGGTGTGCAACTAACGACTCAGGCGTAGGGCCAGGTGTTTCACTATTAGTTACCCCGGCAAGGGCAGGTATTTCCTCAGATATTAACAAGGTAACACTGGCTCCCAGCGGGTCATAATCTGCTTTTGCAACATTTAATATGTTTGCACCAATAATGTTGGCAACGTGTTCAAGAATATTTGTTAATCGATTAGAATTATATTCTTCATCGATGTAGTCCATGTACTCCTTAACTTCATCATCAGACACAGCATAGCAAACATCATAGATGTTAAAGCTCAATGTTTTAGTCAGATTGTTGAAGCCGAATAACCGGATTTTTTCCTGATTATTTGTCATAAGCCTATTCCATTTTTCGGGGTCGGGGACATTACACCAGCATATTATAGCTAGCAATAGCTGAAAGCGAATGAGTATGGGAGAATACTGTTGAAATATATTAAGGAGTCATTTTTAAGATAATGCAGGACAACTCAGAGACATTATATCGATCAAACATTAAAAGTCTAGCACTCATTAGTAGTGGCAAGGTCAGGGATATTTATAAAATAGATGAGCAACACATGTTGATCGTTACAAGTGATCGTCTATCTGCATTTGATGTAATTTTACCGGACCCTATACCGGGGAAAGGTCGAATTTTAACTGAAGTATCAAATTTCTGGTTTGATTATTGTAATAATATTATTTCAAATCACCTGACAAACATTTCTCTTAAAGAAATATTAACGAACGATGAAAACCTGGAACTTTTAGAAGGACGTTCAATCATAGTACGGAAGCTCAGGGCACTGCCGGTAGAAGCAGTTATACGGGGATATTTAATAGGATCAGGCTGGAATGACTATCGTTCGACAGGAAGTGTGTGTGGCATAGAGTTGCCTGAAGGATTGCAACAGGCTGAAAAGTTACCTGAACCGATTTTCACCCCGGCCACCAAGGCAGATGTCGGTGACCATGATGAAAATATTAATTTTGATAAAACAATAGAGTTGGTTGGATGTGAACTTGCAGAACAAATTCGTGCAACGAGTTTAGCAATTTATACAAAGGCAGCAGAATATGCACTGAAACGCGGAATTATAATTGCTGATACAAAATTTGAATTTGGTGTCGATGATGATAACCAGCTTGTATTAATTGATGAAGTATTAACACCGGACTCTTCACGTTTCTGGCCGGTGAGTTCCTATAACATTGGAACCAGTCCACCAAGCTTTGACAAACAGTATATTCGTGATTATCTCGAGACTCTGGGTTGGGATAAGACAGCTCCTGGTCCGAGCCTTCCACAGGGTGTGATTAATAACACTGCTGCAAAATATAAAGAGGCTAGAGATATTCTTATTACTTAAACACATGAGGGAAATAGTAGTATGCAAGAAATAAATAAACTAATTGATGGTTATCAAAGATTTCATAAAAAATATTTTCAGGAGCAACCGGAATTATATAAAAGCCTGTTTGAAGAAGGTCAATTTCCAAAATTTCTGGTTATTTCGTGCTGTGACTCCCGTGTTCATCCTGCACAGGTATTGGATACGGCACCAGGTGATATATTTGTAGTTAGAAATGTTGCTAATTTGGTCCCGGTTAATGAAGTTGATGGTAAGTCACACGGCACCAGTGCTGCTATGGAATTTGCGGTTAAACACCTGGGTGTGGGACACATCATGATTATGGGGCATAGTCAGTGTGGCGGGATCAAGAGTTTAATGGAAGGCGACCATTCTGATAAGGATTACGGATTTATTGATCCATGGATGAAAAATGCAAAATCTGCACGAGATAGAATATTAAAAGAACATTCTGACAAGGATTTTTCGGAACAGTGCTCACTATGTGAAAAGGAATCAATTTGTGTTTCAATAGATAACCTTATGACATTCCCCTGGATAAAGGAGCGCCATGATTCCGGTAACTTATTTTTCCACGGATGGCATTTTGATATTGGTAGTGGAGAACTGGTCGGTAAACAAGGTAATGAATTTGTTTCGGTAAAAAATATGATAATTGGATAGTGAGAAGCTGATATGCATATTATTATTAATACTTTTTTATTGATCCTGATCAGTATAAGTATTTCAGCATGTTCAGAAGAGGCAGATAAAGTAAGTGGTTCCGGAAAACATGTCTGGAAAGAACAAACAGATACGATTGATAAAGCCAGGAATGTAGAAAATGAAATACTGAATGCTGCTGATTCAGCAAGAAAAACTATCGAAGAACAAACAGATTACTAAAAATAATTGTACTAAAAGTCAGCCTAATAATTTGATTAATGCATTCCTCGAATCAATATCTTCGACGGCTGTCATTGCAGTATTAAACGCCAGAACATTTTTGTCATGTTTATTAAGAAGCTTTTCCAGTTGTAGATTTTCGGCAATACTTGGACCGCCACCATCTTTATATTTTGTATCTATATCTTGTAAATAACTGAAATAAGCTTCCTTGCTTTTACTCATATCTACAAAGGCTTGATAAGCTACCTTTGCCTCCTCTGATAGTTCTTCGATTCCCATAAAAAAGTACAGTTAAAGCAATTTAACTAAGCAGCGTTTTCCATGTCAGTAGTGTACTCACCATTACAGGCAAGGCTATTACATTTTTCCCGATGTAATAAAGCGGCTTGAGCAGCACCTACATTGGCCGAATCGCCTGACCAGGTTTTTAAACAAGGTTCCTGTAATGCACGACCATAAGAGAAACTTAACGGCCAGGGTAAATCCGGATTTTTAGCATTCATTTCATTTAAGTGTGCCGTTGCCAGTTCTGCACTTTGTCCACCGGAAAGAAAAACAATACCGGGAAGTTCAGCAGGGACATTCGCAAGCAGGCATTTAACAGTTTGTTCGGCAACCTGCTCAACATTAGCCTGAACTGAACATTGTTTCCCTGAAACCACCATATTCGTTTTTAAAATTGTATGCTCGATAGCAACATCCTGACTCTTAAGAGTATTGAACAATGTGGACAAGGTATTTTCGGTAACTTCATAACAACGTTCGATCGTATTATCTGCATCCATTAATACTTCCGGTTCAACCATGGGGACAATGCCTGCCTCCTGGCAAAGGCCCGCGTAACGAGACAAGGCATGTGCATTGGCATCAATACAGGCCTGACTGGGTATATTGTCTCCAATTGTTATTACAGCACGCCACTTTGCGAATTTAGCACCAAGTGCTTTATATTCAGTTAATCGATCACGTAGTCCATCAAGACCTTCCGTTACTTTTTCACCTGGATGTAATGCAAACTCCTTTGCGCCAGTATCAACTTTAATACCGGGCATTATGCCTTGAACGACTAAAGCTTTAGAAAAAGGTGTTCCATTACTGGTTGATTGGCGAATGGTCTCATCAAACAAAATCATTCCGCTTATATATTCGTTACCGCCTGGATTAGTGATAAGTAAATCTCGATAGGCACGCCGATTTTCTTCAGTAGATTCAACACTGATTGTATCGAATCGTTTTTTTATCGTCGGTGTGCTTTCGTCAATAGCAAGAATACCTTTGCCTTTTGCTACCATAGCCTTTGCTGTTGCTTCTAGTTCTGCTGCGCTCATCTTTTTTGCCTCATTGATACAATCTATTACTGTTTCTAAAGTGTGTGCTCTAATGCTTGACCAACCTGAATAATTTTCATGTTATTAGTACCGCCACGTTTCCCTCTGAGGTCGCCTTTAGTAATAATAACAAAGTCACCATCTGTAACGGTACCCTGGTTGATCAACTGATCGACCATTTGTTTATTAGCCTCCAGGGGGTCGGTGTGTGTTATGTCCAGTTTCATGGGATAAACACCACGATATAAAGATACTCGCCTGCGTGTTGCCGTATGCCGCGTAAAAGCAAATATTGGAATCCCTGAACTGATTCGAGACATCCACAAACAAGTACTACCTGTCTCCGTTAGAGAGCAAATAGCTTTGGCACCAATGTGATTAGCCGCATACATACTCGACATAGCAACTGCTTCTTCGCTACTATCAAAACGTTGATTAATTCTATGATCAGATATGCGAACACTGCGTTGCTTTTCTGCTTCTTCACAGATTCGCGACATAGATTCAACAGCCTTATCCGGATAATTACCTATACTGGTCTCTCCGGATAACATTACTGCATCTGTACCATCAATAACTGCATTGGCAACATCAAATACCTCGGCACGGGTCGGGATCTTGTGTTCGATCATCGATTCCATCATTTGTGTAGCTGTAATGACAGGGCGATCCATGTCTCGGGCCATTTTGATAAGGCTTTTTTGTACAGGCGGTAATGCCGCATCACCAATCTCTACACCCAGATCCCCACGGGCGATCATGATTCCGTCTGATGCTTCTATAATTTCTTCTATATGATTAAGTGACTCAGCCCGTTCTATCTTTGCTATGATTTCTGCCTTACAATCGCATTCATCCATCATTTTACGCGCTCTTTTTATATCTTCAGCATCCCTGGGAAAAGAAATAGCGATATAGTCAACCTTGATTGCTGCAGCATGATTTAAATCATTAATATCCTTATCTGTGACAGCGCTGGCAGACAATCCTCCTCCCTGAAGATTTAATCCCTTGTTATTACTTAACTCGCCACCCGTTATAACTTCACAATCAATAATATGTTTATCGACAGATTTTATTTGTAAAACTATTTTTCCATCATCAACTAATATAACGTCATCAGCTTTGACATCTCTTGCTAACTCTTTATAACTTACGCCAACCTGTGTTTCATCACCTGCATCACTAGCGAGTTCAGTGTTAATTTTAAAACTACTACCTTCTTTTAATTCTACTTTTCCGTTTTTGAAATGTTCGATTCTGATTTTAGGGCCTTGTAAATCCGCAATTACCGCAACGGCATGTTTATATTTATATGAAAGATCGCGAATTTCATTTATTCGTCTCTCGTGTATTTCATGGGTTTGATGAGAATAATTAATTCGAAAGACATCCACCCCGGCCAGAAATAATTTTTCCAGCATTCCATGACGGTCAGTTGCCGGACCAAGGGTTGCAATAATTTTTGTTCTTCTCATCTGATAAAGATTATCCGTACAGTTTTATAGTTATCGTTAAAACAGGGAACAATTTTTCCCTGGCTTCTGGTTAACAAAGAAAAGTTACAATTCTCTCGCTCTCTCCATCGCTGTCCATGCACGTGCTGCTTCTTCAAGAATTGCAATCGCGGGGAGTTTTTTACCTTCCAGGAATTCCAGGAATGCACCACCACCCGTTGAGATGTAGGAAATATTATCTTCTACGTTAAATTTTGAAATTGCGGCAATCGTATCACCACCACCCGCTATGGAGTAGGCATCACTTTCAGCAATTGCTTTTGCCAGACATTCAGTTCCATTGCTAAATTGATCAAACTCGAATACACCTAAAGGGCCATTCCAGACAATTGTTTTTGCACTGCTTATTATTTTATTAAGATGATCTGCTGTCTCAGGTCCTATATCCATGATCATATCGTCATCTTTAATATCACTGATCATTTTTGTTACTGCAGAAGTGTTTTCATTGAATTCCTTACCACATACAACATCCCTAGGTAACGGAATTTGACAACCTTGTTCTTCAGCCTGTTTCATCAAGTTATTGGCTACGTCAACCAGGTCAGGTTCATAAAGTGATTTACCAATTCTATAACCTGCTGCCTTTAAAAAAGTATTAACAATTCCTCCACCAACAATAAGCTGATCAACTTTTTCCAATAAGGTTTCGAGAATAGTTAGTTTGGTTGAGACCTTCGCCCCACCAACGATTGCAATAACAGGCTTGGCCGGTTCCCTAAGCGCTTTGGTTAATGCTTTTAATTCATTAATCAGTAGCGGTCCCGCTGCAGATATTGCTGCATATTTTGCAACCCCATGGGTTGAAGCCTGTGCACGATGCGCAGTAGCAAAGGCATCATTGATATAAACTTGACAAAGTTGTGCCATTTTTCGTGCTAATTCCTCGTCGTTATCAATTTCACCATGTTCAAAACGGACATTCTCACAAAGTACGACCTGTTTATCAGACATATCAATGCCATTGGTCCAGTCCTTGATTAACGCAACTTCAAAATCAAGAAAGTTACTTAAACATTTAGCTACCGGGGCTAATGAAAAAGCTTCGTCGAATTCGCCTGCTACTGGACGGCCAAGATGTGAAACCAGGATTATATTTGCTCCGGCTTCAAGCACCTGGTTTATAGTAGGTAAAGTTGCCTTGATCCTTACGTCATTAGTTACAACACCATCTTTTAACGGAACATTATAATCTTCACGAATAAGTACCGTTTTACCTGACAGGTCCAGATCAGCAATTTTTACCAATATTGACATTATTTAATTTAACTATCCGGCATTCATTAATGCTATTGTTGTATCCAGCATTCGATTAGAAAAACCCCATTCATTGTCATACCACGCAACCACCTTTACAAGAGTTCCTTCAATAACTTTTGTTAATGAAGCATCATAGGTTGATGATGCCGGATCATGGTTGAAGTCGATTGAAACTAAAGGTGCATCGTTATAGGCGAGAACACCTTTAAGAGAACCCCCGGCGGCATCTTTCATCAAGGAATTAATCTCATCTATTGATGTTTCACGTGCAGCTGAAAAACTCAGATCAACCATTGAAACATTGATAGTCGGTACACGTACTGCATAACCATCAAGTTTCCCGTTTAACTCAGGTAAAACCAGTCCGACTGCAGCTGCAGCGCCAGTTTTTGTTGGAATCATGGACATTGTTGCCGAACGGGCCCGGCGAAGATCTGAATGATATACATCGGTTAATACCTGATCATTGGTATAAGCATGTACCGTTGTCATCACACCGCCAACGACGCCAATATGTTCGTGTAAGACCTTTACTACCGGAGCCAGGCAATTGGTTGTGCATGAAGCATTGGAAATAACCGTATCTGAAGATTTAAGTACATCGTGGTTTACCCCATAAACAATAGTAGCATCAACATCATTACCACCTGGCGCAGAGATAATAACTTTCTTTGCACCACCATCAAGATGTGCGTTTGCCTTGGCTTTACTGGTAAAGAAACCGGTTGATTCATGTACAACATCGACGCCAAGTTCAGACCAGGGTAATTTGGCCGGGTCACGTTCGGATAAGACACGAACCTTATCGCCATTAACGATCATATTTTCACCCTCAACAGATATTGTCCCGGGGAATTTTCCATGTGCAGTATCATATTGAGTAAGATGTGCATTGGTATTTGCATCTCCCAGGTCATTAATTGCGACGATTTGAATTTCGTCTGTTCGTCCTGATTCATACAATGCACGCAAGATATTACGACCGATACGCCCATAGCCATTTATACCAACTTTAATTGTCATTCTTCACTCCGCTCTTTATATATTATTTCTAAATTATTTCTATTCGGCTAAATAATCATTAACCATTTGCTTCAGGTTTGTTTCGGTCAGACCAAAATGCTCAAATACCTTTTTAGCGGGAGCCGACTCACCAAAGGTATCAACACCTAATGCTATACCATCCAGACCAATATATTTTCGCCAATAATCAGTGACACCTGCTTCTACAGCGATTCGTTTACGGCATGAACCCGGTAGAACAGATTCCTTGTAATCATTATTTTGTTGATCGAAAGTATCTGCGCTAGGCATTGATACAACACGAATATTTTTCCCGGTAGAATTTAATTCAGTTGCGACATTTTTTGCCATTTCTACTTCAGAACCGGTAGCGATAATTATGGCATCGGGTTTATCAGTACCTTCGATTAAAACATATCCACCACGCTTTGTATTATTAAGCTGTGACTCGTCTCTTTCGATATGAGCTAAACCTTGCCGGGAAAATAATAAACTTGTCGGTCCATCTCGTCGTTCAATTGCCGCCTGCCAGGCCGCAACAGATTCAACTGCATCGCAGGGTCGCCATAAAGACATATTAGGCATCAGGCGCAGTGTTGCAGCTTGCTCGACTGCCTGATGTGTTGGGCCGTCTTCACCCAGGCCAATCGAATCATGGGTAAATACAAAAATATTCTGTGTCTTCATTAGTGCTGACATACGTAGTGCATTTCTTGCGTATTCCGAAAACATTAAAAAGGTACCGGAGTAAGGGATAAAGCCCCCATGTAAGGCAATGCCATTGTTAATCGCCGCCATTGCAAATTCACGGACACCGTAAGAAATATAATTGCCGTTTTTGTTTTCTTTACTAATGCCAACCGAACCGGACCAATTCGTTAAATTAGACCCGGTTAGATCTGCAGATCCCCCGATCATTTCCGGCAAATGTTTTGCAAAGGCTTCTATTGCATTTTGTGATGCCTTACGTGATGCGATCGATTCAGCTTTATCATTAGCCGAATGAATGTACTCATTAACTAATTTATCCCAATTATCGGGTAATTCGCCTTTCATCCTGCGTTTATACTCCGCAGCCAGATCAGGGTGTGCTGCTTCGTAGTCTGAAAATTTCTTTTGCCATTCAGCCTCAGCTTTTGCGCCACGTTGTTTAGCATCCCAGGCCGCATAATAATCATCAGGTATAACGAAAGGTTCGTAATTCCAGCCTAATCTTTCCCGGGTGAGTTTAATTTCTGCTTCACCGAGTGCTGCTCCATGACAAGATTCCTTGCCTTCTTTATTAGGTGAACCCCAGCCAATGATGGTTTTACAACAAAGCATGCTGGGTTGCTTGTTGTTCGCAATGGCTTGTTCCAGTGCATTTTTAATTTCATCCGGGTTATGACCATCAATGTCTCTGATAACGTGCCAACCGTAAGCTTCAAAGCGTCCGGCAACGTCTTCAGTAAACCAGCCTTCAACATCACCATCGATAGATATCTTATTGCTATCGTAAATAGCAATTAATTTTCCGAGCCCCAGGGTTCCTGCGAGTGAGCTGGCCTCATGCGAGATCCCTTCCATCAAGCAACCATCGCCAACAGAAACATAGGTATAGTGATTTACAATATCAAAACTATCCTGATTAAATTTTGCTGCCAGTACTGATTCTGCCAGGGCCATACCTACGGCATTCGCAAGCCCCTGGCCTAATGGACCGGTTGTTGTTTCTACACCTGGCGCGTATCCATATTCCGGATGTCCCGGTGTTTTGGAATGAAGTTGACGAAATTGCCTAATCTCATCCATGGACAGGTCATAACCCGTCAGATGTAATAATGAATAAATCAACATCGAACCGTGACCGTTCGACATGACAAACCGGTCGCGATTGTCCCAGTCCGGATTGTTCGGGTTATGCTTTAAGAAATCATTCCACAGGACTTCAGCAATATCCGCCATGCCCATCGGTGCCCCCGGATGCCCCGAATTGGCACGTTGAACGGCATCCATACTTAATGCACGTATCGCATTGGCAAGTTCATGCCTGGTTAGCATTATCATTCCCCCATTAAAAGCCCGAAGGCCGGAAAAAAATGTATCAATTCTGTATAAGGAGCCTGGTGTTAGCACCGTACTTCATGTGGTGAATAAGGTGTAAAGCTAAAAGCCTGCGATTACGCGGCTATTTGGGCAGGTATCCACCTAATTTCAGGGCGGCTATTCTCGCTTACCTGTCACGCTGGAGCAAGTTGCTATCCGTCGTTTTTCCACTTAATTGAGCAGCCCATACTGGGGATCTGTTCACGAGGACCCCGGTCGGAATTTGCAATCTCCGTCATTGCTTCTACAAGGTCGCGTCGCATATTTTTTTTGGGTGGCTTCATGCCGCTGGCATCCAGGCGTCCACGGTACTGTAATTCAAGTGATTTGTTATATCCAAAAAAATCCGGGGTACAGATCGCACCGTAAGCTTTGGCAATCTCCTGACTTTCATCGAACAGATAAGGAAAGGGATAATTAAAATCCCTGGCAATTTTTTGCATATTTTCGAACGAATCTTCCGGGTAGTCACTGGGGTCATTAGACATAATAGCGACACTGTTAATCCCTTTTTCTATTAATGTTAACGTGTCTTCAACCAGTCTTGCTTGTATGGCTTTAACGTACGGACAGTGATTACAAATAAACATAACCAGTGTGCCTCTTTCTCCTGTGCAGTCAGCTAGAGTCCACTCTTTTCCATCTACACCCGGGAGTTTAAAGTCATACGCTTTTTCACCAAAGTTACAAATCGGGGTTTCCTTCAAGACCATGTCTGGGTTACCTGTATCAAAATTTTTAATGATTAGATTTTATCGCTTTTCTAAAAAAATCGTCATATTTCGTGCGCTATCTGTTGAATGAGGATAGAATTCGCACGCTCTAAAAATCATAAAACTACGGAAATAAAGTATGGCTGATAATTTTTTATTTACTTCAGAGTCTGTCTCTGAAGGGCACCCGGACAAAGTTGCCGATCAAGTTTCGGACTCTGTCATTGATGCAATCTTTGCTCAAGACAAACAGGCGCGGGTCGCTTGTGAAACAATGATCAATACAGGCATGGTAGTCCTTTCCGGAGAAATCACGACATCAGCAAATATTGATTATCAAATAACCGCTCGCGATATGATACGTGAGATTGGTTATACCTCGTCTGACCTGGGCTTTGATGCGGATAGCTGTGCGGTATTGGTTTCCCTGGACAAACAATCGGCTGATATAGCGCAAGGTGTTAATGAAGGTGAAGGACTGGACCTGGATCAAGGTGCCGGGGATCAGGGCTTGATGTTTGGCTATGCCTGTAATGAAACAGATGTATTAATGCCATTCCCGATTACCTATTCTCATCTATTAGTTAAACAACAGTCTGATGTTCGTAAAGCAGGAAAATTAAACTGGTTGAGACCTGATGCAAAATCACAGGTTACAGTGGTTTATCAAGACAACAAACCTGTAGCAATTGATACAGTCGTATTATCAACACAACACGATCCGGATATTGAACATAAAGATCTGGAACAAGCTGTGATCGAAGAAATTATTAAACCTGTTCTTCCGGGTAACATGATTAATGATAAAACACGTTACCTGGTTAATCCCACAGGTCGTTTTGTCATTGGTGGGCCAGTTGGCGATTGTGGTTTAACCGGGAGAAAAATTATCGTTGACACTTATGGTGGTATGGCACGACATGGTGGTGGTGCATTTTCCGGTAAAGACCCTTCCAAGGTTGATCGTTCGGCAACGTATGCTGCACGTTATGTTGCCAAGAATATTGTTGCTGCCGGATTAGCCGAGCGTTGTGAAATACAGGTTTCATATGCAATTGGTGTCGCAGAACCGACTTCGATTAGTGTCGAGACCTTTGGAACAGGAAATATTGACGATAGTAAATTGATCGGCGCTATCAGGGAGATCTTTGATCTTCGACCAAAAGGGATTATACAGATGCTTGATTTACTGCGTCCTATCTATCGGCAAACAGCAGCTTATGGTCATTTTGGACGTAGTGATATCGATCTTCCATGGGAGAAAACGGATAAGGCGGACGCTCTAAAGCAGGCTTTATCTTAAATTTTGATCAAGTTTTTTCTTGATCAAACGATAACAAACCTTGAATCCAGAGCTGAGAGGTCTATACTCTCACTCCCTTTTACAACCGTAGTCCTGAGGAGCGTTGCGACGGAATAATCCGCTAGGCTCAGGGTAGAACGGCAAGATTAATAACGGCGCTCGCTTATTTTGTTTAACAGGAGAAACAACATGAGCGTAGCAGCATCTACTATCTCATCTGATTATCACATTGCAGATATTTCTTTGGCTGAATGGGGCCATAAGGAAATTCGTATTGCTGAAACTGAAATGCCCGGCCTGATGGCCATTCGTGAAGAGTACGGTGAAGAGAAACCATTAAAAGGCGCGCGCATTGCCGGATCATTGCATATGACTATTCAAACGGCGGTATTGATTGAAACTCTACGTGCTTTAGGTGCCGAAGTACGTTGGGCATCGTGTAACATTTTTTCAACACAGGATCATGCAGCGGCAGCAATCGCCGATCAAAACATTCCCGTGTTTGCCTATAAAGGCGAGACGCTTGAAGAATATTGGGAATACACCCATCGCATTATGGCCTGGGCCGATGGCGGTTCACCTAACATGATTCTTGATGATGGTGGTGACGCGACCTTGCTTTTAATTTTGGGCACTAAAGCTGAAAAAGATCCTTCTGTTATAGAAAACCCGGGCTCTGAAGAAGAGACATGTTTATTTGCTTCCATTAAAAAGAAACTGGCCGAAGACAGTGATTTTTATTCGCGTACCCTGGCTAACATTAAAGGCGTTACCGAAGAAACGACTACAGGAGTGCAACGTCTTTATCAAATGCAAAAGAAGGGTGAATTACCTTTCCCTGCAATCAATGTGAATGATTCAGTTACCAAATCCAAATTCGATAACCTTTATGGTTGTCGCGAATCTTTGGTTGACGGTATCAAACGTGCAACGGATGTTATGGTTGCCGGCAAAATTGCTGTCGTACTGGGTTATGGTGATGTCGGTAAAGGTTGTGCTCAATCGTTACGCGGTTTAGGTGCAACTGTTTGGGTGACTGAAATTGATCCTATCTGTGCGTTGCAGGCTTCAATGGAAGGTTATCGAGTGGTAAAGATGGATGATGTTTGTGATAAAGGCGATATCTTTGTTACGACGACAGGAAACTTTAATGTTATTCAGCATGAGCATATGCTCAAAATGAAGGACCAGGCCATTGTTTGTAATATTGGACATTTTGATAATGAAATTGATGTTGCCAGTCTGGAAAAATACGAATGGGAAGAAATTAAACCACAGGTCGATCACGTTATCTTTCCGGATGGGAAAAGAATCATTCTTTTAGCCAAAGGACGTTTGGTTAATTTAGGTTGTGCAACCGGCCACCCCAGTTTTGTTATGTCTAATTCATTTACTAATCAGGTTTTGGCGCAAATCGAATTATTTACACGTGGCGATAATTATGAAAAGGATGTTTATGTATTACCAAAACACCTGGATGAAAAAGTTGCCCGGCTTCATCTTGAAAGGATAGGTGCCAGTTTAACAACACTGACGCAAGAGCAAGCTGATTATATCAACGTTAAAGTTGAGGGTCCGTATAAGCCTGACCACTATCGCTATTAAATAAAAATTGCCTATTTTCACGAATACTTCGTTGCAACACTTTTTCCGGTGCTCATGTATTGTCATATACACTCCGCTCCTCAAAAGTATTGCGCCTCGTATTTGCAAAAATATTTCAATTTTTAGTCCAGGTTGATTTAAGTTTTTAAAGGATCGAAAAATGGAATCGCAAAAACAGTATAAGAAAAAATTCAGTTTTGAATTTTTTCCACCAAAAACACCGGAAGCAGTAGGTAAGTTACAAACAACCCAGGCTAAACTGGCTGAAATGAATCCGGACTTTTTTTCGGTGACGTTTGGCGCGGGTGGTAGTACTCGTGATATGACTTTTGAAACTGTTATGGATATTCATGCCAAGACCGGTATCGAAGCAGCACCACACATTTCCTGTATTGGTAATCTTAATGATGAAATTAAGGCCATACTTGAAAATTATAAGGACAATGGCATTAAGCGAATTGTCGCGTTACGTGGCGATCTACCTTCAGGTGCAGTCGGTTATGGTCAATTACGATACGCAAATGAATTAGTTGAATTTATTCGCCAGGAAACCGGTGATCATTTTCATATAGAAGTTGCAGCCTATCCTGAATTTCATCCACAAGCTCCCAATGCAAAAACAGATATAGAAAACTTCAGGAAAAAGGTCGATGCAGGAGCAAACAGTGCAATTACACAATACTTTTATAATCCATTTGCCTATTATCGATTTGTCGATAATTGTGAAAAGTTGGGTGTCGATATCCCAATAGTCGCAGGTGTTATGCCAATTATAAATTGTACTCAACTAGTCCGGTTTTCAGAGGGATGCGGAGCAGAAATTCCACGTTGGATACTAAAAAGATTACAGGAATTTGGTGATGATCGTGTCTCAATCCGCAAATTTGGTATTGATGTTACTACTGAACTATGTGAGCAATTACTCACTAACGACGCACCCGGACTACATTTTTATACCATGAATCAGTCCGAGGCCAGTGTTGCTATATGGAAAAATCTTGGTATTGATCAACGAGATAGTTAATCAAATCCACTTATATAATGATGTTCTAAAATTAGACCTCATTTCGCTGCACAATACATTTCTAAATATTTTATTAAATCTCCTTGCTGATCTATGGCTAAGGTTGTATGTTTGCATGTGAAAGTATTTAGGAATCAATGCTTTGTCAACGAATGTTCATAAAATTAGCGCAGTAGCGGATCTGGATAAACCGCTACTTTTGTTTGTTGACGATGACCCTATCATCGTTGATGCGCTTTCTATTGTCCTGGAGAAGGATTTCGACTTAATAACTGCTGATTCCAGAAAACAGGTTAAGTCGATACTACAGGATTTATCTGTTAAACCATCTCTTGCTCTTGTAGATCTGGGATTGCCGCCCAAACCTCATTCACCTGAAGAAGGTTTTAAACTTATTGAAGAACTAATGGCTGTGAATGACAGTTTCAAGATCCTTGTTTTATCCGGTCAAAATGAAGATGCAAACATCCATCATGCTTTAACACTTGGTGCTGTCGACTTTATACCTAAACCTTGCGATATGGCTTTACTCAAAGCCAGGCTGAGCCATCAAATAATGATGTTACAAGCTGAGTCAACGGAAAATGAATCAGATATAAGTGAAAGTAAATTATTAGGAGAGAGTGACGCTTTAAAAACATTGCGTGATCTAATCAATCAATTTGCTGATACACCATATCCTGTTCTCGTCGAGGGTGAATCAGGAACAGGAAAGGAATTGGTTGCAGAAGAACTTCACAATATGAGCAGTCGTTCAAATTTACCCTTTTTAACCATCAATTGTGCGGCATTTACACCGGAATTATTAGAAGCCCAATTATTTGGCCATGTTAAAGGTGCGTTTACCGGCGCGACATCAGAGCGGGCCGGGTTCTTCGAAGAAGCAGGCGAAGGCACATTATTTCTGGATGAGATAGGTGAGCTGCCTTTAGCATTACAGTCAAAGTTATTACGCGTTTTGGAAAATGGTGAATATTACCGAATAGGAGAAACGCGTCCGCGTATATCCAAGGCAAGAATCATTACTGCCACCAATAGGGATCTAAAAGAAGAGGTTCGTGCAGGCAGTTTTAGACAGGATCTTTATCATCGTTTATGTGTTTTAACTATTATTGTTCCGCCACTTCGAGAGAGGGAGCATGATGCACAACGGCTTTTAGAGTATTTCAGTAAACTTTATGCAACGGGTAATCCGGTTTTTAACCTGGACAAAAAGGCTAAAAATCTAATCGAAAGTTATACTTTTCCCGGAAATATCCGTGAATTACGAAATATTGTGATTCGATTAACGGCCAAGTTTGCTGGTAAGACTGTCTCTGAAAAAGATTTAAAAACGGAGCTTGAAACGGATTATCAGCTGATATCAACGGACCCGGAAAATGGCCTGAATTTGATTAGTGAGGAATTAAACGATAAAAACTTCCATCTGGATGATAAGTTAACTGACTGGGAGCGGCGCTATGTAAATCAGGCTCTTGCACTCAGTAATGGAAATTTAAGTAAAGCGGCGCGTATTCTGGGTGTAAATCGTACTACACTATATAGCAGACTACAGCGTCTAAATATAACGACTTCAACGGACTAGGGCACGGTAAATATATGTATTATGACTATTATGGTTTAAAACAGCCCCCGTTTAAAATAACACCAGATACCAGTCTGTTTTTTCCTGGTGGAGATCGAGGTGCAATCCTGGATGCTCTCATTTATGCCATCGTTAGTGGCGAGGGCATCGTCAAACTGGTAGGTGAGGTAGGCAGCGGGAAAACGACTTTGTGTCGGATGCTTGAAAAAGAGCTGCCAAAAAATATTGAAGTAGTTTATTTAGCCAATCCAAGTCTATCACCTGATAATATTCTTCATGCAATTGCGTTTGAATTACATTTAAAAGTAAGACCGGATGACAGTCGTCTGAAAGTAATGAATTCATTACAAAACTATTTACTGGAACGACACGCAGAAAATAAACAGGTTGTTGTTTTTGTGGAAGAGGCGCAAAGCATGCCTATTGCAACTCTGGAAGAGATTCGTTTACTAAGTAATCTGGAAACTGCTCAAAATAAATTATTGCAAATAGTAATCTTTGGCCAGCCGGAACTTGATGTCATGATTTCAAAACAGGAAATCAGACAATTAAAGGAAAGAATTACATATAGCTTTTATCTTGCACCACTAAAACCTGATGAAGTTAAAGATTATATTAATTCCCGTTTACGAGCCTGTGGTTATCGCTCTGTTGAACTTTTTAATGATACTGCAATAAAAAAGATAGCCAAATATTCAAAAGGTTTATTACGACGAATTAATATTCTGGCCGATAAAGCTATGTTGGCTGGCTATGCAGATAATGTCAGTACTATTAAAGCAAAACATGTCAAATTAGCTGCCAAGGAAACGGAGTTTATCAGTTTACATAACATACCGATATTGCATTGGAGTTTGGCAGCTTTGTTAATTATTGCTTTTATTGGGGCAATGTTCTTCATACCAAAAATTAATTGGACATCATTTGATGTTCCTTCGCTTGTGAAGCATGAAGCAGATAAAAATAGCAGCAGTTTAGATTTTAATATAAATGATGATGTTGATGATGGCACATTAACGCTGCTTGACGAAACGGAAGCAAATCAAAATAAAAATAAGGACAACAGCCAGTCAGCTGTTGCTATAAATAATACTTCTGAAAATTATGAAAATAAATCTTTAGAAAAAAAGATAGTATTGGAAGAACCTGTTCAGAGACCTGATCCTTCAGAATACTCTGAGCCTGATTGGCGTATCTTAGATAACAATGTTTATATATATCCGGAAGAAACGGAAGAGATTGTCATAGCAGATAAACAAGATGATGACAGTCAAAATGACTTACTGGAAATACGTGATTTGATTCGATCAATTAGTGGTCGTAGTGAAGATGAAGAAGCATTGTTAAATCAATTGAAAATTCTACCTTCCGAGGTTGCGATAAATTATAAATCTGTTGCTGAAGATCGTACTTGTAAGTTATGTAGCACAATTATTTATCGGCCTTTAAAAAATGATGAAAAGCTTTAACTATTAATGAAATTAATCGAGACATTAAACATATGAATATAATTTTTCGGGGGAACTTTTTTAAAATGATTAATAAAATCACCCTGTGTTTTATGCTGGCTTTTCTGGCATCCTGTGCAGAGATGGAACCAATACCAATTGAACCTTCAGAAGCACACATAAGTCAGGAAAAGTCTCCAGCCGTTGATACAAATATCCCGGAACTTGTTGAGCAAGTTCCAATATTGCCCGAACCGAGTGAGCCGGAACAACTTGAACGATATACGGTAGTTGTAAATGAAGTACCCGTTAAGGAATTGTTATTTGCCCTTGCCCGGGATGCAAAGATTAATGTCGATATTAACCCTGAGATTGAAGGTAATGTAACGATTAATGCAGTGGAACAAACCTTACCTCAAATATTAAAACGAATTTCAAAACAAGTAGACCTCAGGTACGAATATGATGGTGATAATCTGATAGTTTCTACAGATGAGCCATACCTGCATACTTATATTATTAGTTATTTAAATCTTGCCAGAGATACGACGGGTACTGTTGCTGTATCGACACAGATTGATTCCAGTACTGGTGGCGGGGCAGCTGATTTTTCCGGAAATAACTCGACTACAACAGTAACGAGCAGATCATTTCACCGGTTTTGGGAAAATCTCTCACAAAATATACACGCTATTATTGGTATAGAAGGAGGTTCGACTGGTGAAACAATTACATCCACCGAAAATGTAATCATCAGTCCTGAGAGTGGTGTCGTTACAGTTAAAGCAACTGCTGAACAGCATGAGGAAGTTCAATATTATATTGATCTCGTCACAGCCAGCCTGCAACGGCAGATATTAATCGAGGCAACTGTCGTAGAGGTAACACTGAATGATCAATTTCAAACGGGTATTGATTGGGAATCTGTCAGGGTTGCAGCAGCTGGAGGATTGAGTATCGCAACCAGTTTGATTGGAACCCCCGGTTTAGCAGCAGCTCCTCCATTTACTGCAACAACGTCATCTTTAATCCTGAATTATGATAATCCGGAAGGTGCCGGGAGAAATATATCGGCAACCTTGAGTTTATTAAGGGAGTTTGGCGATACAAAAGTTCTTTCCAGTCCCCAATTAATGGTCTTGAATAATCATACTGCTGTTTTAAAAGTGGTTGAAAATTTTGTTTATTTTGATATTGAACAAGAGGTTGCAACAAGTACAGTTGCAGGTGTTGCGCCAACTGTAGCAACAACGGCGACTGCCCAGACTGTACCAATTGGTTTAGTTATGGCAGTAACACCACAAGTAGATAAAAATGATGTCGTAACTTTGAATATAAGGCCGACGATTTCTTCAGTTGTCAGTACTACCAATGATCCAACGCCAGGGCTTACGATTGCAAATGCGGTGCCTGTTGTTCGTGTCAGGGAAATGGAATCTATTCTCAGGGTTAATAATCAACAGGTTGCTGTTCTCGGTGGCTTAATGCAAGACACGGTTATAGCTGATAACAATGAAGTACCGTTTTTATCTGATATACCGATTGTGGGTGAAGGTTTTAAGTCTCGTGATAGACGATCACAAAAGTCTGAACTTGTTATCTTCATTCGTCCGGTAGTCGTGAAAAATGCAAGTCTGGATGGAGATCTGGCGAATTATAAACAGTATCTGGAACGGCAAAATCTTTCATTGGATGATGTTAAACCGTCTATGAAACATTATCGAAAAGAGTAATCATGAGTTTATTAATGGATGCCTTGAAAAAGGCAGAAGAAGAAAAGAAACGGGCGGCTAAAAGGCTTGAACAGGTTGAATCGGAGACCCATGCTGATACTGAATCCACTTCCCCTGTTGAGAATGATTCATCTGTCGATGAGCAAAATATTGCTGCAAGTAATGACGCAGGAAAACCGATATCAGATACTATTCAGTTATCATTAGAACCGATTGCCAAACAGGAGATAGTAGAAGATAAAATCCCGGAAACCAGCGTCAACAAGGAAGAAAGCGAAAATACAGGTAATATTGATTTAGAAGAATCAGCTGAAGTTATTAGTCCTCATTCTGAAGATCTAACATTGGAAAATCAGGCGTTGCCCGAGGCGTTTGATAAGACCAGGGAAGAATCAATAGATCTTAATGATACAACAATCATCGAAGGTTTAAGTACTGAAGACGTATCCGCTCCATTTGACGATACATTTCATGGCGTTTTGTTTGAAGAGGAACAGGAAGTCGATCTTTATGAAGAGACATTACCTGGGGTCCCGGCAGAGACATTGGCTAAAGATCTTGGTGGCGGCGAATATCATCCTACACCTGTTGCTGCACAAACAGTTTTTACTGCGAGTAAGGGGGTGGGCCAGAGTAAAACTTTTATTACATGGGCGATTGTAAGTGTTCTTGCGTTATTAGCAGTTGTTTCATTTTCAGTATTTTATTATTTCACTATTACACCTGTATCAAGAGAACTACCGTCACCGCTTGTTGCCCGTGGAATTGAATCGCTACCGGAAAGACCATCGGTTATTGAACCGGTATCAGAACCAGGAGTTGTATCCGGAACAATTATCAGCCCTGAACAGGAGGCTGAAACAGTTAATACCGGGAAAACCGTAATCGATGAAGAAACAGCAAAGCAAATTGTTTCAGAGTTTGATGATTTACAACAAGAGATAGCACAGGAAGAAGCCGGGATTATTGAAGAAGAATCAATACAACCAGAGGTTTCTTCTGAACAAGAAGAGATTGCATCCCTTGCCGATGAGACAGAGGAAAGTGCTGTAGAAGAAATACCGGTCGAGCCAGAAAGAATAGTAGCAGAAGATATCCCTGTAAAACCTGCAGAGCACATGAATGTATCCAAAGCCATGCCGTTGGAAAATATACAACTCGATACCAGCTTGATACAAATCAGTAAGAACAAAAAACCTAAACAGGAAAATATAAAAATAAAAGAGGCGTTTAAGGCGTATCAACAGGGTCAGTATGCTATTGCAAAGTCATTCTATCTGGATGTAATAAAGACAGAACCGGATAATCGTGATGCTCATTTGGGTCTAGCCGCGTTGGCAACTCTCGATAATGATCGTAGTAGTGCATATAGTCATTATGTGCACTTACTGGAATTAAACCCTGCAGACGCATTAGCTCTCAATAGCCTGGTTGCTTTGTCAAATAACCCTGATCCTGTATCTGACGAAAGCGTGATTAAAACGTTAATTCAAAAAGAGGGTGATTTGCCTTACCTGCATTTTTCTCTCGGAAACATCTATGCAAAACAACTACGTTGGGCAGAAGCACAACAAGCCTTTTTCGATGCCTATCGTCTGGATACGACTAATCCGGATTATGTTGTAAATCTTGCTATTAGTCTTGATCATATTGGCCAGTATGGAACAGCGCTTGATTATTACAAGACTGCAATTGAACTCTCTGAGAATAATCAGGCCAGGTTTGATTCAAGATCTGTAAACAATCGTATTTTAACTTTATCAGAAATTATTAATTAATCATTATGACTGGCGCTCATAAAAAACATCTTCGACTTGGTGAAATCCTTATAAATAAAGGCGTAACCACGCTTGATCAAATTGATATTGCGTTAACGGAACAAAAAAAGAGTAAGGAGCACCTCGGTAAGATTCTTGTGCGATTAGGCTTTGCAACCGAGGCCATAATAAGGGATGTTATTGGTGGCGTAATCGGCCAGGAAAGTGTCGATTTAAATACGGCTGTAGCAGATAGTGATGCCATCTCAATGATTCCTAAAGACATGGCGCGTCGATTACGAATTTTGCCATTAACCTATGACAATAGACGCCGTTTATTGACATTGGCAATGGCGGATACATTTAATGTTGTTGCACTGGATCAAATTAATACTCATCTTAGTGGTAATGCAGAGGTTATTCCAGTATTAGCAGGCGAGGCAGAAATTGAAAAAGCAATTGATCAATTTTATGGTTTTGAACTTTCTGTTGACGGCATTTTACATGAAATAGAAACAGGTGAAATTGATTATCAAAGTCTTGATGCTGAATCAGATGAATATAGTCAACCTGTTGTCCGTCTCGTAAACGCATTACTTGCTGATGCAGTTAAAAGGAATGCATCGGACATTCACTTTGAACCTGAAGAAGGTTTTTTACGATTCCGCTATCGTATTGATGGTGTGCTTCGTCAGATAAGAAGTCTTCATAAAAATTACTGGTCAGCAATTGCAGTTCGTTTAAAGGTAATGGCTGCTATGGACATCGCAGAAACAAGGGCACCTCAAGATGGACGTATTTCTTTATCATTTTCCGGCAGATTGGTTGATTTCCGGGTCTCTACTCTACCTACAGTACATGGTGAAAATATTGTTCTCCGTGTATTGGATAGACAGAAAGGTATTGTTTCATTTGAGGAACTTGGATTAAAGGATGATGCACTTAATGCTTTAAAACTTATGGTCGCCCGGCCAGAAGGAATTATATTGGTAACCGGACCAACTGGTAGTGGTAAGACAACGACACTCTATTCGATATTGAATTATCTGAACACAGAATCAGTAAATATCATGACCCTGGAAGATCCGGTTGAATACCCGACAACAATGATTCGACAAACATCTGCAAATGAAACATCAAGGCTCGACTTTGCAAGTGGTATTCGATCGCTTATGCGTCAGGACCCGGATATCATACTTGTTGGTGAGGTGCGTGATGAAGATACTGCAAGTATGGCATTTCGTGCCGCAATGACAGGACATCAGGTATTTTCAACATTACATACAAATTCAGCGTTAGGTTCTATCCCAAGGTTACTCGATATTGGCGTTAAACCAGACATTATCGCAGGAAATATAATCGGGATAATAGCGCAACGACTTATTCGCAAATTATGTAACGCTTGTAAAGAAGCTTATCCATTAGGCGATTTGGAAAGAAGTTTACTCGGATTAAAAATTACGGATAAGCAAAAAGAAATTTTCAAAGCAAAGGGTTGCGATAAATGTGATAACCAGGGTTTTAGTGGACGACTTGCTTTACAGGAAGTATTGCACTTTGACTCTGACATGGATGAATTAATCGCAAGAAAAGGCACGCAGCGTGACTTATTACGTCTTGCATTATCCAAAGGTTTTAGAACATTAGCTGATGTAGGTGCAAGTCGTGTTCTGGATGGTTCCACCAGTTTGGAAGAAATGTCACGTGTAGTCGATCTAACAGCAAGATTAAAGACCAAATAAAGCATGGAATTTTATCAATACAAGGCAATTGATGAACAAGGCCGTATACATAATGGCCAGGTCGATGCGGTTAATATTGCTGATCTTGAAATGCGCCTGCGTAAACTCGGGCTTGATTTGGTTAATTATAAGGAAGTTAAATCAAGTGCGCAGCGTGTTACCGGATCAGGTGTAAAAAGGCGCGATCTAATAACATTTTGTTTCCATCTTGAACAAACATCCCGCGCAGGGGTACCGATTCTCGACAGCTTACAGGACCTCAGGGATAGTGCTGATAACCCGCGATTGGCAGAGGTTGTAAATGCCATGATTGAAGCTATCGAGGGTGGTAAAACGCTTTCAGAAGCGATGATGGATTTTGAAGTTGTTTTTGGAAATATATTTACCAACCTGGTTAAGGCTGGTGAACAATCCGGAGAAATCAGCCAGGTATTCGAGAAACTTGGTGAAAACCTTAAATGGCAAGATGAACAAGCAGCACAAACGAAAAAATTATTAATGTATCCGGCTTTTGTCGGAACAGTCGTTGGTGCGGTTGTTTTCTTTCTTATGACTTATCTTGTTCCGGAATTATTAAAATTTGTTAAAACTATGGGACAGGAGTTACCGGCTCATACCAAGGCCCTTATAGTTGTTTCAAATATATTTGTAAATTACTGGTATATATTATTACTTTTACCAATTGTAATTATTCTTGTAATTTATATCGGGATAAAAGTAAGCCCTCGTTTTCATCTTATGTATGATGAGCTTAAATTAAAGATTCCTGTAATCGGGCCAATCCTGAAAAAGATTATTTTAACGAGACTCTCCAGTTTTTTTGCCATTATGTATGCCTCAGGGATAACAATTATTGAATGTATTAGAACAGGCGAAGAGATCGCCGGGAATAAATCAGTTGAATTAGCTATGCGACAGGTAGGACAACAAATTGCCGATGGTATGACTCTGAGCGATAGTTTTGAATCAACAAAATTATTTCCGCCACTCGTGCTGCGTATGATACGTGTCGGTGAAAACACGGGTGCATTACAAGATGCTTTGTTAAACATCAGCTATTTCTATTCGCGTGATATTAAAGAATCAATTGAACGACTTCAGGCGATGATTGAACCAGGCATGACCATGATCCTCGGTTCTATTATTGCATGGGTTATGTTTTCTGTATTAGGACCGATTTATGATCTCATTACTAAAGTCAAAATCTGATTTTTTTGATAGTCGGGCGCTATATATTAGTACCGATAAAATATCGGTATATCATTGGCACAAGGGTAAGTTAGGCAGTTCATACCTGTTTGATAAAGATGATACAGGCAGGGAAAATTTCAAACGTTACTTACAGGAATCTGCCAATACGCCAATAAATATTGTGGTAGATATCATTGAAGAGGAATTCCGTCAGGATACTATTCCTCATGTATTTGGTTCAGATCGCAAGGCCATTATCGAACGCAAGCAATCCCGTCTGTTTCGCGATGCAGCCTATTTTTATACACAAAACCAGGGCAGGGAAGAAGCGGGAAGGCGTGACGATCGGCTGTTATTTATGGCTATTAATAACCGGGATATATTGACACCGTGGATAACATTACTGGATGAACATAAAATACCATTAAGAGGTATTCTGTCTATTCCCTTACTTCTCCAGTCATTTGTAAAAACGATACCGGATTTATCTGACCACGCACTGGTCGTTTCGTTACATAGTATCAGTGGATTAAGGCAAACTTATTTTCACAGTAAACACTTACAAATTAGCCGTCTTTCAAAATTACCCCGTTTTGGCACGGTTTCATATGCCCCCAGGATAATCGCTGATGTTGAGAAGATACAGCGTTATATAAACAGTTTAAGACTAGTTCCAAATGATGCTTCTTTAGATGTCTATTTCATGGCAGATAGATCAACACTGAACCAGTTGAAAAACGAGACCATCGCATCGCCAATGGTTCGCCGAAATTATCTCGACATAAATAAGTTATTTGAGTCAGACGATAGCAATCTTTCAAGGTCTACACCATTTTGTGATCATTTATTAATGCATCATTTGTTAGAGGCAAGGGTTAAAAATTGTTACGCATCTGACAAAGAAATGCGCTATTCGAAAATGCGTAATATTCGATATGCTATGAATATTGCCAGTATTCTTTTACTTGTTACCAGTTTTATTTATGGCGGTATTAATATAATGGGTGCGTTAACTTATCAACAGGAGAGTGAAGCATCTAAGAGCAAGGCAGCCTTTTACCAGACAAGGTACAACCTAGCCAGGGAACGTTTACCTAAAACACCAGTTGAGCCGGCACAGGTTAAAATTGCAGTAGATGCAGCAAAAACGCTAAAACAATATAAATCTACTCCGTATGAGATGTTAACTTACCTGGGCAAAGGGTTAGAGAAATTTCCAGAAATTAAACTTGATAACCTGGAATGGAGTTATAGCATTAGCCCGGTCGGTAATGATACATCCAATAATGACAGTGATTTACCACCAGATCTAAATGATGAAAACAAGGTTAAGTATTATCAAATATCAAATATAAAGGCACATATTGATCCGTTTGACGGGAATTATCGTGAAGCGATATCTTTGGTAAATGAATTCGCGGAAACATTACGAAGCTTTGAATCGACACACCAAATCATTATTGAGTCATTCCCACTCGATATAAGTTCGGATGCGCAATTGCAGGGAGATTACGGTGGCGTAGGGAAAGAAGCGTTATTTACATTAACAGCAATTATCGGGATAAATTAATGGAAAACAACGACAGTAATATTGACTGGAGCATCCTTAGAGGATCGATAATATTTTTAATTTTGTGCCTTGTAATCTGTAGTGGATTAATTGGAGGCAGTTATTACTTCAATGATAGTCAAAATCGCGAATTGAAAAGAAATAAAGCCATTTTTACATCAATCAGTAGAAAATATCTTGATGTCGATCAGGAAGAAAAACTGGTACAGGATTTCTACCCCCAGTTTGTTAAATTATATAACAAGGGAATTATTGGAAGAGAGCAAAGGTTAAACTGGATTGAGGCTTTGCGGCAATCTGGCGAGCAGATTAAATTACCGGCCTTAAGATATTCGATTAATTCGCAACAGGAATATACACCTGGTTTCGACATTAATTACCAGGGTTATAAACTTTATCGCAGTACTATGGAATTAAATCTTGGCTTATTACATGAAGGCGATCTATTTAAATTACTAAATTACATTAACAAAAATGCGAATGGCACATATACGATTTCAGAATGTTCTTTTGAACTAGATGGTATCGAAATTAAATATGATAAAAATCACACAAATATATCAGCAAAGTGTATGTTGCATTGGATTACCATTGATCTGGATGATGATAGAAGGATTGAAATCGGATGAAGACGATTTATTTTCTCAAACGAATTTTTTTATTCCTCTTTTGCGCAACCTTGATCTTGCCGGTGAATGCTGATGAGTTGGGACGGCTGTTTACCACGCAATCTGAAAGAGCAAAGCTGGAAAAAATAAGGTATGCAAAACCGAAACCTGAAGTAGTAGAAGAAATTGAGATTGAAGAAATTATCGAACCCATTGTTGAAGAGGAAAAAGTCGTACGAGATGTGATTACTGTAAGAGGTTTGGTACATCGAAGTGATGGCAAGAATACTGCCTGGATTAATAGCAGTAATACTTATGAAGGCGACCTGGAATCCCAATATATAGAAGTATCCAGTGAACAGATATCAACGGAAGATGTCACAATTGTAATGCCCGATAATGAGACTAAAATTAAGATAAAAGTCGGTGATTCTTTTGATCCCGAGAGTCAGGACGAAAACTAGGTATTACACATTTTTTTATTTTTAAATGCATTATATAAATTGTATATCCTCTCGTCAGTGCGGTGCTGCAATGTTGGCATTCTTGTTAATTTTAATTGCAGCCTCGTCTTATGCATTAGTGACCAAATTAAATGCAAATGTACGGACATATACCAGGGACAGTTCGAGTCTTGGCAGTTTAAATGATGCCAAGGCAGCTTTGATTGGCTATGCTGTAAATTACCCTCTGGACCATGCTGGAAAGGGCCCCGGATATTTGCCGTGCCCGGACATTAATAATAATGGCAGTGCCGGGTCTTCATGTTCATTGTCTGGTAATACAACAATTGGTCGCATACCGTGGAAAACACTGGAACTGGACCATCTTCGAGATGCAGCAGGTGAAACGTTATGGTATGCAGTTGCTGATAATTTTCGCAGTAATCCCTCTTTGGATATCTTAAATAGCGAAACACCGGCTCAATTTACCCTGGACGGTAATACCGATGTCGTCGCAGTCATTATTGCGCCGGGTTCTGTGATAGGAGCACAGGAAAGAGACAGGACCGATACAAATATCTCTACCGAGATAGGTAATTATCTGGAAGATGATAATAATGATTTTGATATTGATTTTATATCTGTTGATCCTGATGCATCGAATATTAATGATTTTAACGATGTCATTATCACAATAACTCGTGATGAATTGATGGAGGCAGTTGAGAAACGGGTATTAGGTGAAGTTAAGTCTGCACTATCAAACTACAAAACAACACATGGTGCTTATCCCTGGGTGTCTGTATTTACTGATCCTAAAGCGGTTGTCCGACAACTTACTGGTACTGCAGATGCCGGAAGTAATGCAACAACATTGGTTGACAGCGCTAATAACTTTACCTTGCGAGGTGTCACAGTCGGAGATGACGTTTACAATATCACTGATGGTTCCCTGGGTATAGTAAGTGCGGTTTCAGCCAATTCACTAACTATATCCAGCCTTTCTTTAGGTACCGAGGATGATTTTGATACCGGTGATGGATATGTCATTGTTCCAAAATCAACATCTTCGATATTAACAAACGTCGCCACGGTCGGCGGCGATAATAATACATTAGCTGATAGTGTTAATGATCTAACACAAATAGGTGCGGAAGTTGGTGATGTAATCGACAATATTACAGATGGCTCATCTGCAACTATTACATCTATCTCAACGAATGAAATTGAAGTAGATGGCCTGAGTGGTGGAACAGATAACCAGTTCCAAACAAATGATGATTATCAGATTAGAACCAATTACGGTCAGTCAACGAACTCATCTTCAAGTACGACTCAATTAGATGACAGTAATAAAAATTTTATTGCAATGGGTATACAGGCAGGAGAGTTGCTCATTAACCATACGGACGGTTCCATAGGCAAGGTATCTGCTGTTGTTGATGCAGATACACTAACCGTAGAAAAACTTGAATTTGGTTCAGACAATACTTTCGAGGCTAACGACTATTACTCATTGCCAAAATACAACACGGATAATAATACACGTAATGGACTACTCTCGATTCATGAGACAGGAAAACATTTCTCTACCAGTTTCGATATCGATCTCAATATTTCCTTATTGCAAAATTCACAGGTAAGTTTTGATTCTGTTGGATATCCGGCTGTCGATGCAACTTATTCAGCAGCTTTGGAAACTCATATCAGGAATTACTACGCTGCTCCATTTAATGATTCATTCTCGATTAGTTTAAATAATGGGGTATGTCGCTGGTTTGCCCCTGATATTGCCGAGTGTTATGGTCCGTATACATCAGAAAATATAAACATATCCGGAACGATTACTTCAGGCTTCAACACTGCAATAGTTAATGATAGTAATGCAGACTTTGTAACAGATGGCATAAAGCGGGGTGATATTGTACAGAATTATGATGATGAGTATTTTGTAGTATCCGGAACTGCTGATGCAGGCACCCGGGGAACGGCAACGGGAGCAAGCATTGGTTTGGTATTAGCCGATACAAACAATAATTTTGTAAATCTTGGTGTTGCTGTAGGCGATACGATTACCAATGTTACTGATGGTTCAAGTGGCACGGTTTCAACAGTTGCTGCAAACCAGATAACAGCAGACGCCTTAACCGGTGGAACGGACAATGATTTTGATTCCGGTGATACTTATCAGGTAACAGGTTCGGCAAAGATGTATGATGCTGGCACCAATCTGAGCACAAATAATGTTTCAGCATACCAATACCTGATTCATAACAATACAACAGGTATTCGTGCTGTAATTACGGATGTCGATACAGACAATTCATTGAGTGCAGTTGAGTTTGCGAATCAGGGTAGTTCGATTACGTTTTCACCCGGCGACAGTTTTTCAATCTATACACCGGGTATTGTTGTAGTCTCTGCACGTAATAGTTCCACGCAATTAACGACAACCAGATCGGGGAATTATAATCCGGATTTCGATCTGATAGGCTCCTACGAAGAGTATTACAGGATTTTACCTGCTGCTAATTCAACAGCTAATAGTACGGTAAGCGATGTCGATTCTACGGGTTCGACAGACAGATTTACAGATACCTCCGCATCATTTTTTGCAGAAGGTGTAACAATAGGAGACATTATTGAAAATGTAACGGATGGTTCATTCGGAGAGATAACAAATGTCGATGACGCACAAACCATTACAACCCGGTTATATGGTGGTAGTGAATCAGACTTTGAGGAAGACGATGTTTATATTATTTATCATGATTATGTTTATTCCAGAGTGCATGAGTTCCATACTCGAATTTCGGGTGACGTCGTAACTGGAACGTCTGCACAGGAGAGAGTGCGCGAAGTATGTATGAATTACACGGGCACTGATTGCGTTAATATTAATCCCAATCAAGATTTTACCGGTAATGGTGGTACACCACTTATTACTGTTCGGGATTTCGAAGAAGACGGGCTAACCGAAGTAGGTCGTGCATTTTTTACACCCGATACCGGTACCGAAGGAAGTCTTAAGGTATCTAATATTGATTATTATTTATCAGAATTAGGCGGGGACTTACCCTCCTGGTTTACCGAAAACGACTGGCATAAATTTGTCTATGTTGCCTATAGTGTCGGTGACGTCCCCGGTGCAGCCTCTGCCTGTGTAGCTGGCACTAATTGTTTAACCTTGAATGGTGTCGGTAATCCGAATAATGATAAAAATGCGATTTTAATAGCAGCTGGGGATGAAATTAATACAACACTGGATAGTTCATGTGGCACGATTACCTCTACTGCTCAGAACAGGGCAAACGGCACGATTAATGAATATTTTGAATCCGGAAATTGCAGTCAGGGGGATGATGCTTTTCAAAAGCAAACATTCACAACTACATTCAATGATTTGATAAGGATTGTTGAATAAAATTTATTATCCCGATTATGAAGTATAAATATAATAATTATAGTGGTTTTACACTTGTTGAATTGGCAATGGTGCTATTTATCCTTGCATTGTTGTTGGGTACATTACTAACACCACTTGCGACGAGCATTGAACAACAGGACCGTGAAACCACGACAAAATTATTAGAGGATATCCGTGATAGTCTACTTGGTTACGCGATAGTTAATGGTCATTTCCCATGTCCGGATTGTTCTGATACGGTAACGGGAAGTTGTGCTACTGTTAATACTGTCGATTCAAGCTGGATCAATAATGGTGAAGAGGATGGCGTCGATAACCCTGTTACTACTGCTACAAATGATCGCAGTTCTGCAAATTTTGTAAGTTGCGCAACCGAGGTTGGGAACTTGCCCTGGGTAACTCTGGATGTCCCGGAAAATGATGCCTGGGGCACACGTTTTATTTATAGAGTAAACACGATATTTGCAGATAATACTGACGGTACAGCCAGTTGTACCAATCCTGCCGCTAATGTTTCTTTTTGTCTGGATTCTGCTAATGATGCGACATTAGATGTCCAGGATGTTAGTGGCAGTTCTGTCGCAGCTGACGTTCCTGCTATAGTTGTATCAGTGGGCAATAATAGTGACGAATTATTTACTAATTTATCATCTTTAGAGCAACAAAATCAGGATGGAACAGCAAATACGATTTTTATAGCCGATGATTATCAACAACAGTCCGGTGCCGAATTTGATGATTTGCTAATCTGGATTACCCCACCAACCTTGATGTTTCATATGGTTAAAGCAGAAAAATTACCTTAAATTATTATTAATATTTGTCATTTCAAAACAAACATTACCATCCTGATTTTTATTTAGTATTAACTCATACCCTACAGACTGGGCTTGTAACGCAGCCTGATAAAGCCCTATACCCAGACCATTATCTGAATCCAACGGTTCAAATAATATAACTTTCGAAATATTTTCCGGAATTGCCTTTCCATTATCAGAAAATTTTAAACTAATTGATTTATCATTACACAATAAAGATGTTTTGGCTGTAATATTGGATTCAGATTTTAATTTAGATTGGAAATTTTCCTTCAGGTTATCAAAGACACTATCGAATAAATCTACAGGAATAAGTGGGTCACCATTAATATCAGACTCAAAAGTTATGTAAGAATCTTCATTCCTGGATTGAATATCCTGCCACCAGTCTTTTAAATAAATCAGCTTGTTTTCCGTATCAATGGGTGATTGCAGCTTATCCAATGCCAATTGTAATCTTTGGGTTAATGTCGGTAATTGGCGTTTAAGTAAGTCTTGTGTAACAGCTTTATCTGCATCACTTGAATCAATAAGAAGAACGCTGGTAATAGCATGAAGTGATTGCAGTAAATTTTTTATATCATGTGTTATTCTTGCGCCCGTTTCATATATCGCTTTTAAATGTGTTTGTTTCGTTAATTCCTTTTCTCGTATTTTTCCGATATATAAATTACATACAAGTTTTATTAATAACTGGCAATGTAATTGTAATGCACCGCCTGTTGCTCCATAGGTGTATAGTTTTACATGTAGCTCATGATCTTTTAAATTTAGCTCGTATGTATTTATTTCGCCTATTGTTCCTTTAGAAGTTTTAGTGCTCCATGAAACACCGGAAATCCACTCGAAATTTGCAAGTTCCTGCATGGCTGCTTCCAGAAAAGTATTTGCAGTTTCCTGTTTTTCTGCATGAATAGAAAGCTCAGTTAACCATAGTTCAAATGGAGTACCAATATTCAATAATGAATTAGACCAAAGTTGAGTAAATTCACTATAACGTGACTGCGATGTTAATAACCAACTGATAAATATTATGCATAAACCAATCGCAACGGACACTTGAATTAAAGCAACAATATAAGTGGTATTGCTTAAATACATATTTAGCAAACTACCCATTGAAACCAGGCTGGCCAACATCGAAGTATTAATCGCATGTAATAAATCGACAGGGTATTGAGTGTTTGGTCCCTGCGTAACTGTAGGTAGAAATAGAATAATGACAGGTAATATAGGTAGAACTATTTTAAAAATACCTTCAAAACCCGTTTCAGTATTCGCTAACATTGTTGTACAAGCCATAAATAATTGGCTGACCAGAAAAATGACAACAATTAAAAATATAGCTCTTTCACTACGGATTGTAATAACACGTCCGCTTACAAACCCTATTAATAAAACCAGCCAGGTAAAAAGTAGCCAGAGATTTAGCCAGTAAACCGTGAGAAAGGTAAGCGTAATAAATAAAATACCATAATCCAGTCTAAGTCTTTCATCACTTTTCCAGATTGGTTGCCAGATAAGGAATAAGCCAAAATGAACCAGCATTAAAGATTTAGAGAGCAGGCTGCCAAAATCCAGCCATATCGACAGATGCAGCAATTCAAGCATTAAGGCAAGTAAAAAAATATTGCTTTTTGACTTAATAATTTTGAATATATTCGACATTAATGATTTCACTTGGAAAAATGCATAATATATATATTACACTATTATTTTAATTTAAATATTAAGCGATTCGATCATATGCATAATTCTGTTACTACAATTGCAAAATATACATTTCTGGAAGCGTTAAGAAACCGTCTTTTTTTTATTGTCTTGATTGGACTGATCTGTGCTTTTGGATTAAGTAAATTCATCGGTGAATTGTCCGTCACCGAACGTACTCAGATCGAAATCTCAATGCTAAGTGTCAGTCTGCGTTTGTTTATTGTATTTATCATGGGACTTTTTGTGACAACGAGTATAGTTCGCGAATTTAATGATAAAGGATTTGAGCTTGTTTTATCACACCCTGTTGCCAGATATTCATATTATCTGGGTAAACTTCTTGGTTTTTGCCTGATGTCCATAATTTTATCTGTTCTGGTCAGTATTCCTTTATTGTTAGAAGTACCGGTAATCCCGGTTTTCTACTGGTGTTTATCATTAATATGTGAATTATTTATAATCAACGCACTTGCTATAATGTGTTTGTTCACATTCAATAATATTACCTTTTCTTTTAGTGCCGTCGTGTTATTTTACTTATTGTCACGATTAATGGATTTAATTCAATTAATCAGTGAGAGCCCCATACTGGAAACAAATACGATTTCCCAGGCGTTAATAAACTATGTTCTTGATGGAATTGCTTATTTGTTACCTGATTTAAATAGTTTTACACAAACTGTATGGCTGGTTTATGGGGAAGTATCAGTTACCGATTTATTACCGGTCATGGTTCAAACGATAATTTATCTTGTTTTATTATCAACGATTGCTCTTTTTGATTTGTATCGAAAAGAGTTGTGATTGGTATTACCCTGAATGCAATTTTATAAATTTAACCAGGAAGTTCGTTCAATATCCTTTATTCCAAATAGTGTATGGTTTTTTTTATGTCTTGGTCTTTTGTTACAAATTGGCTGGCATAGCCAAAAAGTTGAACGGTCTTTGAAAATAAGCAATTTACCATCAACACCAAAGGAATCAGTGATTAGAATCTTTTCTCTTGATGAAAAGATTGCCAGCTCAAAATTTTTGATGCTTTGGCTGCAAGCGTTTGATAATCAACCTGGTATAAGCCTTTCATTTAAGCAGCTTGATTATGACAGATTGATAAGCTGGTTGAATCTAATATATGAACTGGATCCCCGGTCAGAATACCCGCTTTTATCTGCGAGCCGTATATATACAGAAGTACCTGATAATGTAAAAAGAAAAAAGATGCTTGATTTTGTTTTGGAAAAATTTTTAGAAGAGCCTGGGAAACGCTGGCAATGGATGACACATGCAATTTACGTTGCTAAACATAAAATGAAGGATTTGGATTTGGCATTAAGATTGGCAAGAAAAATAAGGGAAAACACTTCTGAAAACCAGGCACCTTATTGGGCGCGGCAAATGGAAATTTTTATACTGGAAGATAAAGGTGAATTGGAAAGTGCGATGATAATTATAGGAGGGTTATTGGATAGTGGTGAGCTTGATGATCCACACCAGAGAGAATTTCTTGAACAACGTTTAAAAGAAATAGAGCAGCGACAATCAGAAAATTTAAATTAGTAATAATAAAATATCTTCATCTTTGTTGTATATTCATTAATATTTTTAACATTGCTTTATAATATTTATCAGTTTTGTCATTTTCATATAATTCCCTGAATAAGCGGGCAGCATTCTTGTATTTTTCTTCCTGATAAAAAGATATGGCTTCAGAATGTAATATCAATTTTTCTTTTAACTGATCGTCAAGTTTATCTTCGTAACACATTGGTTGAAAAATTTTTGTAAGGTGACGTTTGCCCCGCACCTTAACTTGATCAAGTTCACGGCAAATTATTCCTTTAATCTGTTTTTCAGTATGTTCACTAATAATTATAGGGACCCTGTAAACCCTGGTGAGAGTTTCTATCCTGGAAGCAAGGTTAACGGCATCACCAATTGCAGTATAGGTCATACGGTATTTTGAACCCATGTTGCCAACATTTGCTCGCCCGGTATTTATGCCTATACCCATGTTAGGCCCGGGCCAACCTCGCGAAATAAAAGTTTTAGCTAATTGTTTTATAGCATTATCCATTTCCAATGCTGCTTCCGTTGCACGTTGAGCATGTTCAGGTTGATCTGTTGGTGCATTCCAGAATGCCATGATTGCATCGCCGATATATTTATCTATTGTTCCGCCATGTTTAAACAATATCTCTGTCATAACTGTAAAATATTCGTTTAACAGTTTATTTAACTGTTTTGGGTTTATTTGTTCGGAAATGCCGGTGAAATTTTGTAAATCACAAAAAAAGACAGTAAGTGTTTTTGCTTCACCTTCAAGTGATACTTCTTTTGATTGTCGACTTAGTTCCTGGGCAAGCTGAGGAGGCACGTATTGTCCAAAAGTTTCCAGCAATTGCTGTTTAGACTGAATCTCAATGAAGTAGCTAATAAGCACATTTACCATATAGATAACAATGATAGTTAACATACAAAACTCAATTGGAATCAGGGCCGCTGCAGAACCGGAATAACCAAAAAGTAAAGTTACTATTAGTATAAAAACAGTAAATAAAAAGGATTTTATTGGTGATAATACAGGTAGGGTGATCGTTAAAATCAGGCCCGAAATCAGCAATAGAATAAACTCTTTACTCCGGAGTGTTTTCCCTAATAGATGATTATAGTCATCGGATCGACCGAATAATTTGCTGCTGATATTAAATATAGGGTTTTGACTAATCGTTATTTCTATCAGGCCTATTGCACCTGATAGAAATATCATAAATACAATAAAGATTACGGATGATTTTATTAGTATGTCTTTTGTTAACCTGGGCATGCCTAATTTACTGAAACAGATAAAATCCATATTGTGTAGTTGATATAGTTATAATGCCTGAATAAGGCAGATGATTAATCTTATAGAGTGATCACAGATTTACCAAATTTATAATTATGTGTTTACCAGGATAGCGAGTTATGTTGGTTGATGAAATTTCAACAGATCTGTTGATAAGTCATCGAAATTGCTCATAATAAATCTTAAGATCAAGCCTGATTTTTCAATAAAATCAATACTATACATAATTGGCACGATGCCTGCTTATAGTTATGCTAAATAGCTTTTTATAGAAATGGTTTTAATGGAGAAGCAAAATGAAGATTAGTAAGCAGAAAGGTTTTACCCTAGTGGAAATCGCAATTGTCCTGGTAATTATTGGTTTGCTTTTAGGCGGAATTCTTAAAGGCCAGGAATTAATCAATAGTGCCCGGGTTCGTAACCTGGCCGATCAAAATTCAGGCGTGCAGGCTGCGTATTATGGTTTTATTGACCGTTACCGCCAGGTACCGGGTGACTGGTCTGCAAGTGCGGCTACAACCGCTATCGGACAGACGATTAATAGCGGTGGTGATGGTGATGGTCGGATTGATGTTACTGACAGTTTTGTAGAATCAGGAGGCGTTTGGGAACAATTATCCAAAGCCGGGTTCATATCTGGAAACTATGTTGGTAGTAGTGATGAAGCTACCTATCGGGCTAATGCTCCGGTTAATGCTTTCAATGGTGCCGTTTTATTAAAACGTACAACCGATTATGCGGGAACAGCGCCGGAAAGACTGGCTTTTATGTTTGGTGAACAAATACCGGTCAGTATTATGCGGGAACTGGATGTGAAGCTGGACGATGGTGTCCCCACAACGGGTGTCTTGCGATTTGTAGATCCTGCTGGAAGTGATGGCGGTAATGAAGTGTATGATAGTGCATCTGCCACTTGTGTTAATGGCGGTGATTGGGATATCGCTGCAAATTCACAGGATTGTACCGGTGTGTTCTTGTATTAATTAGTTATAATTCATTTTTATTGCACAACGGCCCGTTTACGGGCCGTTGTCTTTTAAGCAGTAAATAATTTATATTTTAAATAATTTAATGTCGTGGGGGGCATTAGCCTGATGAGACTATATGCCATTGAGTTTGATTCTGTCAGAAAACAATACAGGGAAAATATTGTATTGTCTCGAATCAGTTTCCAGATTGAACCAGGCGAATTCATTGGTTTAGTCGGCGTAAATGGTGCAGGTAAAACCACCATTATTAAATGTTTACTGGACTTTGCTGGATTAACATCGGGTGCCATTAAAATATATGGAGTTACGCATACAGAGACTGATTCCAGAAGTAAACTGGTCTTTTTACCTGAAAAATTTATGCCACCTTATTATTTAACCGGTAAGGATTTCTTAAAATATTCATTAGAACTGCATAAAATTAATTATGATGAGCACGAAGTTAATTCAATATTAGATGTCCTGGATCTTGATCGAAATGCGTTATTAAAACCAGTCAGACAATATTCCAAAGGTATGGCTCAAAAGATTGGTCTAGCATCATGCCTGCTTAGTGAAAAAGAACTTTTTATTTTCGATGAGCCAATGAGCGGTCTGGACCCGAAGGCAAGGGCTAATTTAAAGCAATATCTTTTAATGCTGAAAGATAAAGGAAAAAGTCTTTTTTTTAGTACTCATTTGCTGGATGACGTAAATTTCTTATGTGATCGAATAATTATCTTACATGGCGGGGACATCCGTTTTTTCGGTTCTCCTGCTGAATGTATAAAACAGTATAAAGTTGATAATCTAGAGCAAGCCTATATGCAATGCATAGGAAATAATACCGGGGAACCGGTTAATTCTACTGTCATTTAGTAGACTTTATTAGTTTATGCTGCTCTTTATATATGACAGATTGTATTAATGTTTCAATACGTGTCCCCAGTTAAAAATTTCCTCTATTTAATTTCTATACTTTTAATTACGATTTATATCTATTCGGCTGGTTTAAACGGGCCACTTCTTTTTGACGATCATATTAATCTAGAACCGCTAAAAAATCTTGAAAACGATCTGGTTTCATGGACAGAGGTATTACGTAGCTCTCCACATGGAAATGATCGACCAGTATCGATATTGAGTTTTATTATTAATTGGAAGATTACCGGAGACAATGTCTGGTATCTAAAATTAACTAATCTGTTGATACATTTATTATGTGGCGTACTTATATTTTGTTTGTCATATATTTTATTAAACAAAAAAAATATTTTTACCAAAAACAATAACACCTGTTTGGCGTTATTTATTATGTCTGCCTGGCTGTTATCTCCATATCAGGTGTCCACTGTACTATATGTTATACAGCGAATGGCTCAGCTTTCCGGTTTATTTATGCTGGCGGCGATACTTTGTTATGTGACAGGAAGAAACAGGATAGAAGCGCATGAAATAAAACGGGGAATTATATTAATAATTATTGCGATTTTATTTTTTTGGCCACTTTCATTTCTTAGTAAACAAAATTCTGCAGTCCTGCCATTAGTGTTGTTATTCATCGAAATATTTTTTTATGGGGAAAACTCAACATATTCAAACAAGTTAAAACTTCTATTGAGTCTATTCATCATTATTCCAGTTTTATTTGTTTTTTATTATGTTTTTTTAAACCCTGAATGGATTGCTGCAGGTTATAGCGGCAGGGATTTTACTTTATATGAAAGATTAATTACGCAACCACGTATTTTGTTTGATTATGCATCAAATTTATTATTATTGCCTGGCGGAAGCCCTATGGGGCTTTTTCATGATGACTATATAAAATCAACCGGGATATTTTCCCCGCCAGAAACAATAATATCGATTATAAGTCTACTTATAATTTTATTTTTATGTGTAATTTATAGAAAGGCAAATACAGGAATAATATTATTTGGAGTTATTTTTTTTCTATCTACCCATCTGGTTGAGTCAACTTTTCTGCCATTAGAATTATATTTTGAACATAGAAATTACCTTCCAGGTTTCGGTTTATATTTTGCTCTTGGTTCCGGTATAGGGTTCTTACTAAATAATAGAAAATACTCAAAGCTGACCATTTTAATCATGTTAATTCTGTTGACGTGGTTTTCGATACTGACTTACCATCGTGCGAGCATTTGGCAGAATATAGGTGAGATACTACATACATCGGTAGTGGCTCATCCTGGCTCATGGAGGGCACAAACGCGCATAGCTAATTTATCGATATTGAATGGTGAGAGAGATATTGCATATAAGCATTTAGATAAAGCCTTGCAAATTAACGATACAAAAGGCAAATACGGAATTGTTTTAAGCCAACTTATTGCTCATTGTTATTCTAATGAGATCCCGCAAGAGAAACTCTATTTAAATCTGGAAAATACCAGACTTTTAGATGATACATATACATTTAGTATCTTGCGATGGTTTAATCAATTACTAAATGCCAATGAGTGTGGAAATCTCGATAAGGAAAGAATCATTTATACAATTTCCGGATCATTAAAAAATGAAAAAGCAAAACATTTGGCAAAATTATGGGAATTAAACTTATATGTGGGTCAATTTTATTCGGCAATAAATGATGATAAAAATGCCCTTACACATTACCTTAAGGCATATGAATTAAATGACAGTTATTATGATGCCGCAATTCTGGCGCTTGAATTGCAAATATCCATGTCGGAGTATGAGTCTGCTAAAAGTTTATTAAATCGTATAGACCAGACTGACTCGTATAAATATAGTTATCAAAGAAAAATTTTTGAAAAATACAAATTAATGATTAAATAATTAGCGTAATGCTTGTATGAGAAAGTCATAGGCAATTTGATAAATTTCCGGGCATTTACTTGCCCTGGGTCCTGCAATATTTAATATTTTTATATCTTCTTGTATAAGCCAATCACTAACTGAATTAACGTCCCTTGTTTTATTTAGATCAATCAGCTTTATTGGTTTATTAATATCCCTGGCATATTGAAAGGTATACCTGGTTCCGCCTTCAAGTACATTTAAATACAGTATTAATGTAGCATCCGCATCTTCAATATTAAGACGGGTTCTTTCAGGGTAGTCAGAAGAATCCGTTTCCTTTAACGAATATTCAGAACTGATTTCTCCATCTTCTGCTCGACGACCGTTTGGACACCAACCGCCCTCCTGGATATTTAAAGATTTGGCAACGTCCAGAGCAGCACGATCGACACCAGTTTGACCACCACTGATTATTTTTCTCAGACTGTGCAATTGTTGATTATTAAAGAATATTAGTATGGTGAAATTGAAGAACGTCTTCGCCCACCTGGTACAGGGAAAGGTGGTTGACGACCGACCAGCTCTTCTATCAATTGTAATTCAATATCATCGTGATTTTTAAACGGTGCAGGTCGAATTAATTGTCCATCTTGTCCTGAAGCACTTATGTAGCGAGGCGCATCATGATGTTCCGATACAATACGTTCCTTACTATTAGGATCATTTACTGCGACTATTTCAGTTTCACCATAGCAGGTGCAAACATATGATTCATCCGGATATGATTCTACATAGATACCTGTTCCACGAATGCCAATTGTAGCGGTAGGTGTAGTTATACGATGTTTGCTTTTGCCAAATACCGATAATAATTTGCCCGTTACTAATCGTAATGAATTAACCAGGGCTTGTTTAATATTTTTACCGGTTTTTTCTTCTTTACCGGATGAAAGATTCAAGCGGCTATTGCTTCTTAAGATAAAGGCATCTTTTCCGACAGCAAATATAATGTAACTCTTGTCGCTGGTTTCAATAATATCGTTTGCAGTTACCGGGGTTTCCAATGTTGCTACGTTACCATTAACTTTTACGACACCTTTTAGATCATAAATTGATCGTCCCTGCAAAAGACCACCAGGTAATTGACCAAGTTTTTCCGCCTGGAGATTATTTGAAATTAACAGTCCCGAACTCGTAATACCGGCATAAGCGCCAGAAGCCAATAACTGTAGCAAAAACGTTCTTCGCGATTCTTCAAAACTGTCGGTTGGCATATATACGTTCCTCCTTTGCTAAAAAGCATACTTTTTTTATGACTGATTTTCTTACTAAATCGCTTCTGACAAACTAGAAAGTAAATAAATATATTGAAATCAGTTATTTATCGTATATTATTAATAAATCAGATAAAATAAATAAATGCAAAATGTTATATAAATTATTGTTTTTTAAGGCAATAATATCAATATTTCTTTGCCAACCAACACTTGCTGCTTCCTATTATGGTAGTGGTTTGAACGGTGATGTAGGTGCCGGAATACGTTATGACGATAATATTAGTCGGGCGGAGTTGGATTCAGATATTGAATACGATCTGGTTTCCATATTGAATGGCCGTCTTGGTTATCAGACAGTGATCGACCCGCATTCATTGTTAAATTTCTCTGCTTCAATTGTTTTTGAACGAATGGAACAATTCAAATCTTTAAATAATGTGCGCCTGTCTGGCAGTGTGGATTATTTTTATCAGGCTGAAAGCGGAATATTTAAACCCTGGTTTAATCTGAATGCCCGGATTAGTGAGTTAAAATTTAATAAGAGTAATATCAGGGATAGTCAATTACTTGATGTAAAGGTCGGTGTCGGTAAGCGTTTTACAAATAATTTTACCGCGATAGCTTCATATAAATACCAGCAGCGATTTTCAGAAGAAAAAGTGTTCGATTTGGTTAACAATGGATTGAATCTCGATCTGGAATATCAATATTCAAAGCTGGCAATCTTATATACCAATTACCAATTTACAGTGGGTGAGGTTGTATCAACCGCTATTCCGAACAGCCGAATTATCAGTGCAGCAGAAACAGTTGCCCCGGATGATGTATTTTCACCGGGCACCGGGCCGGGTTGCACTAATCGACGTTGTGCCTATCGACTTGATGCAATAACTCACAATATAGGTGCAGGTTTGAACCTGAATTTTGGCGAAAATACCGTACTTGATTTTGCTACACAGTATCATCATTCTGATGCGGCCGGGGATAATCAATATCAAGGTTTAATCTATCATGCCAATTTATGGTATGTCTTTTAAATATGGACATAGGCATACCAATGTTAAATACTAGGTTTATTTATTTGTTCTAATTAAAACTATATGCGAATTTTAATCTTATTACTTACTTTGGTTTTTAATGTAGCTGAAGCACGTATGTACCAATGGGTCGAGCCCGAGACAGGTACAACGCAATTATCCGGTAAACCGCCAGCCTGGTATAGAAGTGCAGGTGGTGGTCCGCGTGTCTTTGTATTTGATAATGGTCGATTAATAGATGATACGGCAGTCGAAGTTAGTGATGAAGTTCGCCAGAGAATGCGCCAAAAGGCTTTTATAATTGCAGAAGAGGACCATCAAAAAGCCAAGGAAAAGATTGCAAAATCAAGAAAACTAAAACAAAAGTTTGGGGAGACACAATCTAAAGAAGACCAGGCATTGGAAACCGAAGACGTTAGTGATGATGAACCCGTACCCGAACTGGTTTCAATTGAACAAAATAATGATGAAGATGAAATAGAAAAGGAGATGGGAAGCGAATTTCCTGACAAGTCCCTGGAAGAATTGAAAAAGCTTATTACAGACTGGGAAGCATCACAGGCGGAAAGTGCAAAACAAACTATAGAGCAACAATAAACACTAGAAAAAAGATTTTATAGTTTGCCAGATACCTCGTTTATGATCTGTGAGTAACGATTCCATAGATAATAGTGATTGATTTTTCGGATCAATCTGAAGACCGATATCAATATAGGTCTTGGTTTTATCAACCTCATTATTTGCCAATGCCCGTTCAGCAAGAATGACATATCGATCTGCGATAGAAAGGATTCCTTCATAGGCCAGGCGGTTATTTGGTTGCAGTTCCAATAAACGCGAAAAATAATAGTAGGCATTATCCTTGGGTGGATAGGTTAATTTGAATTCATCCAGACTTTGTTTTCCCAACCAGCCTAATGCTCGTATTACTTCGTCCGAAACAGGTTCGGCAACCTGTTTTACCGGTTCTGTTGGTGTCGTTTCGTTGTTTGCAGCGACCTGAACATCTTCTACAGTTTGATCGGCGAGGTTTACAGAAGTAGATACATTGACAGGTAATACAGTATTGGTTGAGGCTTGAGTAATTTTTGTGCTCGTACTTTTAAGTCTAATTTCAACAAATTGCAGGCTAAAAAAGAAAATTGCAGATACGATCAATAAGCCGATCAAAATAGTCATGGTTTTCTTTTTCCCGGGTTGTACTTTTCCTTTTGTTTTTCGGCCAGCACCAGTTATATCAATATCAACCTGACTTTCAGTTTCGTTCATCGCCTGAAGTTTTTTTACACTATTCAGTAATTCTTCGGCATTCGCAAAACGCTCATCCAGGGACTTTGCCATCATCCGGTTTAGAAAAGATTGGTAAATTGCCAGTTTTTCCGGAAGTGTTGGTACGGGTGAAGTTTTATGCTGAATCACGATGTCTATCACTGAATCAGAGTGATAGGGTTTATAGCCGGTCAACATTTCATGAAAGATACAGCCAAGACTATATATATCACTTCGAGCATCGACTTTTTTACCGTCTGCTTGTTCCGGGCTGACATAATTAGGACTGCCCAAAAATATTCCCGTTGAAGTCAGGTCCTTATCGTCATCGGTTTGTTTTGCGATGCCGAAATCAGTCAGTAGAGGCGTATTATCGTCTCTAAAAAGAATATTTGCAGGTTTAACATCACGGTGAATAACATTATGACTATGGGCACTACCTAGCGCGGAACCAATTTTAGCCACTATATCCAGCGCAGCTTTGGGGGAAATATGTGATTCCAGTCGTTTTTTTAAGTCTCCACCCTGTACATATTCCATTGATATATATAAGTCATTACCTGACAAGCCAATATCATAGATTGTGATAATGTTTGGATGATGGAGTGAAGCAACGATTCGACCTTCGTCAATAAATCGTTGCGTCATATCCTGGGCCGAGTCACGTTGGGCACTGTCCAGAATTTTCAACACGACAGAACGTTCAAGGGATTCCTGAGTGGCAAGATATACGGTCGCCATGCCGCCCTTGCCTATCTCTCTATCAATTTTATAACCTGGTATATCCACTAACTTAGTCTTTATTATTTTTTGTTCTAAATTTATTTACGATTTCCCTTGGTCCTGTCATCCTTTCTGTATAGTCTACAAGTAGACTTTAACTTATTGTTATTGTAGTCGAAATTATGGTCACGGTATTGTGTCAATTTAACTATACCAGCCTGCCTGCACCAAGTTTATCTGATCAGGAATTTAAAAAATATAGCTGAAGAGTCATGATAGGCTATTAAATCAAATTCACATAAAAGGTGGAAATCCAAAGGTTTTAACGAGTTGGGAAGTTATAATATTCAGGAACCAGCCTGTTCAGGTAGCCTGTCTGTCAAACAAATTATAATTCAGGATGATTTAGCAGTTAATTTAGTTGACGGGCATGATAGTCGTGGCATTATGTTGTTTTCAGAAGCAGGTTTGATTTAGAAACAAGCGCAAAAAATTATAACTGATAAGAAAAACAGACGGATGTTTGACAGTGCGTTTTACTCTCTTGTTTTAAAAATAAGTTTCATCTGCAAAAATTTATGGCTAATAAATATAACACAAAGGATTATTAAGCATAGACGATGAATAAACAGGTCGACACAGTTCAAGAAAGGCGTAGTCGTAGTAATGCGTTGATTCAACATATGTTGAAGGAACGAAACCAACTGTTGTCATTGTTACTCGAAGTATCCTCTGCTGGTATTGAGGGAAAAAATATTAAATCAATTCCCGGCCTGGAAGAATTTATGCAGGTGTTGGTGGATTATATTGCGGCAGGTCATTTTGGTTTGTATGAGCGTATAGCAGAGGGTAAAGAAAGGCGTAAGGCAGTATCGAATCTCGCTGTGGAAATTTATCCAAGGATTGAAGAAACGACCGAAACGGCGTTAGCTTTTGATGAAAAATACAATTCAGAAAACAACAAGAAGAATGATTTAAGCCGGTTTCAATCGGATTTATCGAAATTAGGGGAAGAACTAACTACCCGTATAGAACTTGAGGACCAGTTAATTAATTTGATGCTTGTATCCAAAGCCGCATAAATTCATTGTTTTTCTGCAGCTGTTATTTTGGCCTTAATATAGTTTGAATGGGATACATATAATAAATCAGCAATTTTTCTAATGTAGTACTCTTCATATTTGTCCAGGACAGAATCGGCATACGCAATTTGCCACAAATTTTCTATTATTATCAGTTTTTCGCTTTCGTTAAGGTTGTCATTTATCAATCGGGTAAAATCGTAGAGCGAAACTGCATGGTCAACTTCATTTTCTGCAAGGTTAATTAATTCATTTAAATCATTATCGGTTAAACCAAAATTATCAAATAATAATTTATTGATCGTATCTCTTTCTTTTTCATCGATCCTGTCATCTGCAAGACTGATTTCAATCATTAGTACAGCTGTTGCCAGCTCTATCGTATGAGGTTTGTTATGTACGACTTCGTTATTATCAAATAATTCTTTAAATAAATTATTCAGGGATTTAATCATCTACTACTTAATTATTTGAGTTAATTGGAAAGTAACGACCATCAACAAAATTATCAAAATATAATTTAATCAATGGATGATGTATGGGCAAAATAGAATCTGCAGCTTCAAGATTACGTTCAGCAACATAAGTATTGTGTTGCGCATTATCAACCAGGACATGGTACCAGGGTTCATTTTTTGGAGGTCTCGATTTTGCAACATTTTCATACCATTCATCGGTTCCGCTAAAAACCGGGTCTACATCAAAAATAACACCACGATAGTCAAATCGTTGATGATGTATAATCTGGCCAATGGAAAATTTTACGTGTTGCATAATGTTTAAAGTTTTTAAATTGTTAATTCATTATACTATCAGAATGAATTGAGCATTTATTAAATTACAAAATTTATCCTGTTATTGTATAAAAATAATGCATATCCCTAGACTATATCTGGATAAAACAATAGAAGTGGGTCAGATTATCAGTTTACCAACTGAGAAAAGCCATCACTTGTCAAAGGTGCTTAGAATGCATAAACAGGATGCAGTGATATTATTTAATAACTCAGATTGCGAATTTAATGGCGCTTTAACGGAAATAACTGATAAAACAGTCAAAGTTAAAGTAACAAACTGTACGACTATAGATCGTGAATCACCGATTGTTCTCACGCTCGCACTTGCTATATCCCGGGGTCAGCCGATGGATTATTCTATTCAAAAAGCAGTTGAACTCGGTGTGAATCATATTGTTCCATTATTCACAGAGTATAGTAATGTGAAAAAAAAAGAGGCCTTAAGTGAAAAAAAACTGATGCATTGGCGTAATATTATTATTAGCGCCGCTGAGCAATCAGGACGGACCAGGCTTCCTTCATTAGTACATCCAAAAAATTTCTGTGACTGGTTAATTGAAGATGCATCTTTAAATAAATGCATTATGCATCCTGGTAGTGAAAAAACATTAAACAATCTTTCCGTATCTGGAAATGAGTTGGCTATAATTATAGGCCCCGAGGGTGGTTTCAGCGATGTAGAAGTAGACTATGCTCGTGATCATTCCTGTATGCAGTTTAGTTTGGGACCTCGTATCTTGCGATTAGAGACAGCGGTAGTAGCCGGTTTGAGTCTTATCCAATTTTGTTGCGGTGACTTGAAATAATGATATCGGGGTATTATTTATAGACATATAATTTATATTTCAGATGATTAACATGAACCAAATAGCCTCAGTTCCACATCTAACGACTGCATTAAATGGTCCTTTTTATCAATTAGAACGATTACTCCTGGAAAATCAAACCACCATAGAGGGGTGGTTCAGAAAAGCCTGTCGCGACATCAAGGTCCCTTTTTATGCCTCAGTGGATATACGAAATGCGGGTCATAAGATAGCCCCAATAGATACTAATTTGTTTCCTGCCGGGTTTAATAATTTAAATCCGGCGTTTGAATCATTATGTATTCAGGCTGTACAAATGGCAGTTGAACATGTTGATCATCCGGTGGATAAAATACTCATCATTCCGGAAAGTCATACACGCAATCTTTTTTATCTGGAGAATATTGCAAGTTTGCAATCAATAATTGAAAAGGCAGGGTTTGAAACCCGGGTTGGTAGTTTAATGGCCGGGATAAATGAGGCAACAAGTATAGATCTGGAATCTTCCCGATCAGTATTACTGGAACCAGTTATCCGAAATCAAAATCGTATTTCATTACATAATTTCGAACCGGATTTAATATTGTTAAATAATGATCTTGCTGCTGGTAAACCTGAACTATTAGATAATATTGAACAAACAATTACACCACCCATGGCACTTGGCTGGTCATCCAGATTAAAGTCGAATCATTTTTCTTTTTACCAGCAAGTTGCTCAGGAATTTGCGGGTTTAATTGATATAGATCCATGGTTAATCGATCCCATGTTTCGAAATTGTGGTGAAGTAGATTTTATGAAACGAGAAGGTGTCGATTGTCTTTCAAAAAACGTTAATGCATTAATTGATGCCATCAATACAAAATATTCTGAATATAATATCGAATGCGACCCATTTGTAATGGTAAAGGCTGATGCAGGTACCTATGGCATGGGTGTGATGACAATACATAACCCGGACGAAATTGCAGAACTCAACCGTAAAGACCGTACTCGTATGGCGACGACAAAAGAAGGCCAGAAGGTTACTCAGGTCATCATTCAGGAAGGTGTCTATACTCACGAAACCTGGGGCGATAAGGGAACAGTAGCCGAGCCTGTTGTATATATGTTAGATCGTCAAGTTGTTGGTGGATTCTATCGAGTTCATGAAAAACGTTCGGCGAGTCAAAATTTAAATGCACCTGGTATGCGGTTTGAACCTCTTGCATTTGACGATTGTTGTAATTCACCTGACCCCAATCAGGAACTGGATAGTCATCAAAATCGATTTTATATCTATGGCGTTATCGCTCGATTAGCACTAATAGCCGCTTCCAGGGAACTGATCAGCGTTGTTTAATAATTGACTTTACGTCAGCCAGATGACGGCGACTAACGGCCAGTTCCAGCGGTATTCCCCGTAATTTAATCATATGTTGGCCAGCGGAATTTTTATAAAAACTCTCGATATATTTTTTTGAAACCAGCGCGTTTCTATGAATTCGTGTAAAGTATTCGGGAAATTCTTTCTCAAGTGAGACTAATGGCTCATCTACAAGAATTTCACCACCCGGCCAGGCAGCAGTTACATATTTTTGTTCTGCCTTAAGATAATAAATATTTTCTACTGAAATTAACTGTAACTTTCCATTAATTATCGCACTTAAGTGCGAGCGTTTTTCGACATTAAGACTGGAAAGCTTTGATGAATTGATTATTGCCGCACGTTCGATTGCAGTTTTAAGTCGATCTTTACGAATCGGCTTTAATAAATAATCTACAGCGTTTGCATCAAAAGCACTGAGAGCGTGATCCTGATAGGCGGTAGTAAAAACAATAGCTGGCGGTGAATCATAATGTAATAAATGGTTTGCTAACTCAAGCCCATCCATTCTGGGCATACGTATATCGAGTAATAGAATATCAGGCAAATCATTTGCTATTTTATCCAGGGCATCCAAACCATTTACGGCTTCATCAATGGTTGCATCAGGGTATAACTCAAGGACCAGATTAAGCAGCCTTTCCCGGGCCAGAGATTCATCATCGACGATAAGCAATTTCATTTTGTTAAATAAGGTAATGTGATCGTAACTCGATATATATTTTCATTCGTGCTGACAGATAGATCACCCCTTTTATCAAATAGAGTCAATAATCGTTGACGTATATTATCCTGGGCTTGTTTGTTGCCATGATGATGATCTTCAATATTCTCCGGCGGTAATGGGTTTATAACGTTAATGATTAATTGATCATTCTGAAACGCTCCTTCAATTCTGACAGCACCACCTTCCGGTAACCGCTCAATACCATGATAGATAGCATTTTCAAGTAGTGGTTGTAAGCTTAATGGCGGGATCAAGGCATCATTTGGCAAGGTGTTGATGTCCCATTCTATTTCTAATCTGTTATCTAAACGTAGTTGTTCTATGCGTAAATAGGTTTCACAGATACGCCACTCATCGGATAGTTTTACAAGTTCTACGGGTTCTAACAGGCTTGCTCGAAATAAATCCGCCAAATCTTCAATCGATTGTTCTGCCTGTTGCGGGGATTTTCTGGTTAAGCTGGCAATCGTGTTCATACAGTTGAATAAAAAATGGGGTCGTATGCGAGATTGCAATGCCTGAAACCGGGATGTTGCTGTGGTCTCGATGTTTTTGCGCCATTGATGTTGTACATAGAGATAACGCAAGACAATTGCCCCGACAATTGCTGCTACGCTGACCGAGCGCGCTATAAATAAAATGTGTTGATTTGGATTGGCAGAATGCAGACCCCGGCTATCATACAGGAATAACCAGGCCAATTCGGTAATGATTAATGTAATAACGATGATCAACAGGAAACACACGATAGCGGCGACAGGTTCAGACAATAATGAAATTTTATGCCTGAAAATACATAATAGGCCCACGCAGGTCAGTGCTATCCATTGAATAAATAAAGAATTCATGGCCAAATCAAGCAGAATATTGCGAGTATGAAGTGGTAGCGCCAGGGTAAGGATAATTGCAAGTAACTCAGCACTAAGTATGACAATAAACAAGACATCTGCAGAGCAAAAATTCGGCAGAAAACTGGAATTGTTTATTTTACTATTCTCAGACATATGAAATTCACGCGGTTTCTTTACTTAATCAGTTATACTGTTCTCACTCTGAATACTACACATTAAAGCACGGAATATGGTATCAAATAGTAAAGAAAAACTCTGGGGTGGCAGATTTAGCACACCTACTGATGAATTTGTTGAGCAGTTCACACAATCCATTTCTTACGATCAACGTCTTGCTCACCATGACATTATAGGGTCAATTGCTCACGTACGGATGTTGGCTAAAGTTGATGTCATCTCTAAAGAAGAGAGTGAACAAATTATCCAGGCCCTGGAGCAACTGGATATAGATATCCAGGCTGGAAAATTGCAATGGTCTGTATCACTTGAAGATGTTCATATGAATATCGAAGCGACGCTGGTTGAACGTATTGGCGATGTTGGAAAAAAATTACATACGGGGCGTTCCCGTAATGATCAGATTGCAACAGATATTCGTCTCTATCTGCGAGATGAGATTGACGAAATTTGTGAACATATAGTATCGGTTATCGAAAATCTGTTGAATCTTGCTGCTGAACATTACGATACTATTATGCCGGGTTTTACTCATTTACAATCCGCC
>JANQJZ010000067.1 GCA_028281365.1 Gammaproteobacteria bacterium
ACTGGTGCATGGAACTTGAACCACAAAAACGTACGCATACCCAACAGGGCACGGTTTACGTCTTTGCTAACGTCTACATGTATCCTGAAGTCGAAGGTACAACGGGTAAGATCAAGAAGTTTGATGTCCGTACCGGTAAGACGGTTTGGGAGATTGCTGATCCCTATCCAAACTGGGGTGGTACATTGGTTACCGACGGTGGTTTGATGTTCTACGGTAGCAAGAGTGGCCACTTCCGTGCCGTCAGTCGCCATACAGGAAAAGTCTTATGGCAACGTAAGCTCGGTTCAGGAATTATTGGTAACCCAATTACCTATAAGGTCAAAGGTAAACAATATGTTTCAATCTTTTCCGGTCTGGGTGGTTGGATTGGTTTACCTGTAACCGCTGGTCTGGACATGGATGACAAATTCGGCGCGATTGGTGCTACAGCTATGGCCAAGGCCACCGGCCTTAACAGGATCCCACAAGGTGGTGAACTGTATACCTTCCGCCTCTATACTGCCGATGATAGACCGGTGAGCGCACCGGAACCTGTCTTAATGGATGTAGATAAGGTCAGTATGCAGTAATAGTTATTTCAATCGAAAAGATTGAAAAATATATGGTCGGCGTTGTTATTCAGCGCCGGCCATTTTCATTTTTTAAAATAAATACTCTATAAAGTAAGGACGATTTAATCATTTAATATTGAAATTTTCCTATTGGGTAAAATTCCATAAATTAAAGAGAAAAATTCACATTAATATTTTGGTAAATTAACAAACTAGTCGTATTTTTGTTGTTTTCTGTGAACCTTAAGTAGCTGATAAGTCTAAAAAATTTGAACATGATGTTCAGTACATCTGTGAGAATCATTTTGGTGAATTGAAACAAGTAGAACATAGTATTGTTGGCGTTGATGATGAACACCGACCTTTTTTCGTCATTATTAATAATTAAATTAAAAAGAATAAATCATGAAAATATGTAATCTCTGTTTGATTAACAAGTTAATAGTTATTTTGTTATTTTCTGCGAACCTGAATGCAGCTGATAAACCCAAAAAGTTTGAACATGATGATCAGTTCATCTATGAGAAACATTTTGATGAATTGACACAAGCAGAACATACCAGAGCCAAACGAATAGCAGAGAATGCAAAGATCCGTCCCCTGGTAGCCTGTGCGGACCCGGGCAACATGCCCATGTCAAACATGAAGGAAGAAGGCTTCGACAATCGGATTGTAAAATTATTAGCTAATGCCATGGGTACCTCGGTCAGTTTTTTTTGGCGGGTCTATATAGAGCGGGGAATAAACAGAGAGACCTTCAGTAATAGAGAATGTGATCTGCTGTTAGGTATGCCGTATGGCTATGCCGACCTCCTGACCACCATGCCGATCTACAGAAGCGCTTACGTATTTGCCTATCGAGAAGACCGTGATCTAAAGATAAAAGATCTGGATGATCCTATTCTCACTGAAATAAAGATTGGTACTTATCAGCATTCCGGTTTAAGAGAGGCGCTCAGTTACCATGGTGTTACGGCCAATATCGAGGTTCACGTCATAAGACAGGATACAGATTTGGTACCGGAACATCAGCAATGGCAGCAGGTACAAAAAGTGGTTGATGGAAAATTGGACGTAGCCGGTGTCTGGGGACCCTTTGCTGGCTATGTAAAAACAAAAAAGAATGGTCCATTGGTGCTACAACCGGTTAATTTAATGGAAGACCGTACCCCATTAGAGTTTTCATTATCGATAGGAATGCGAACCAATGATGTTGTTCTGAAATACGCATTCGACAAGGCAATCCTGGAAAATGCTGATGAGATTGAAGCAATCTTAAATGAGTTTGGTGTGCCCTTGGTTTCCTGCAGTGAATGTGCGGTACAGGGAAGTCTGCCTTCCCATGGTTCGTATTATGAGCGGTTTATTGGTGAAGCAAAAAAACGTTATCTGGAACCTCTACCAGAAGAACAAACACAACTTAATGCTGAAATTGCACCTGCGGATCAAGTCGTCGATGAAAAACGCCTGGAGGAATGGTTAGCAGAAGGCGCAGATATAAATGAGGAACTCAATAATGCTGTGGTAGCTTCAGATGAATTTCGTGTCCGTTATCTTATCGAGCGCGGTGCGGATATTAACTTTATAAATAACGTGGGTAGTGGCTTATTACACCAGGCTGCACGCTATCGGGATTCAAAGATGCTCGATATATTATTAAACCTTAATGCTGATCCAAATCTAGAGGACAGAAATGGCAGGACCCCATTGATGCATGCGACACTCAGTAATCATGTCCCTTCCATTGAACGCCTGGTAAAGTCCGGTGCCGATCTGGAAATAAAAGAAAGAAAACAATTCAATGCGCTTTCTCTTGCTGTCGGTGAGAAAAAATTCTGGGCAGTGCAAGCACTAGTAGATGCTGGAGCAGATGTGAATGCGACAGTCGGAGAAAAGGAACTGACACCGTTGATGATTATCTCAACACAACATAAGTCCAAAGATCGTGAAAGGAATATCATTGAGGGAGCTGAGCCGGTTGATATTGCAAAACTGTTGATTGAACAAGGTGCCGATGTTAATGCAACAACAACTCAAAATGAGACACCATTAATGTTTGCTGCTGCCAATGATAATTCTCCTCTAATTGGTTTGTTTGTACAAAAGAAAGCGGATATGGATGCAAAAACGAAAGATGGCAAGACAGCACTGGATATTGCAAAGGAACATAATCATGAAGGGGCTGTCAAATCTTTAGAGCTATTTGCACGGTTTAACAAGAAAAAGTAACCCTAAAATGATTATGTTTAGATACATTTTTATTTTTATTACCATCTTGTTTACTTCTTCTGCTGCTGCAGAGGAAAAAGAGGTTCAATATATCTATCTCGGTAAGGATTATCCCTCACCTCCACCTTTGTCTTTACTCGAAAAAATATTGACAGATGAAGGGGTTCAGGGTGCGCGCCTGTCATTGAAAGTAAATAATCAGATGGGACGGATGTTTGATTATAAATTTGAATTGAAAGAGATCATTGTTGCCAAGGATGAAGACCCGGTTGAATCCGTTAAAAATCATTTACAACAATCGAGTAAATTGATTATTGCTGATCTTAACTCGAAAGACTTAATTAAATTAGCGAATTTCCCTGCCACAAAAGATGCTATTATTTTAAACATCAATGCGGAGGATGATTATTTAAGGGTTTCTGAGTGTCGTAATAATGTCTTCCATATCATTCCGAGTCTATCTATGCGTACCGACGCATTGGCCCAATATCTCATCTGGAAAAAATGGAATAAATGGTTTTTGGTATCTGGCAAACATCAAGTAGATAAAGATTATGTCAAAGCAGTAAGACGTTCGGCGAAAAAATTTGGTGCAAAAATCGTTGAGGAACGTTCGTATAAACTGGAAACCGGAAATAAACGAGTTGATAGTGGACATCAGCAGATACAGACACAGATGCCAATGTTGACCCGCGGCGCAAAAAATCATGACGTAGTTTTCGTCGCTGATTTAAACGAATCATTTGGACTATATCTTCCTTATCGTACAGCAGAACCCAGGCCGGTGGTTGGAACATACGGTCTTGTTGCTTCAGTCTGGCATCGATCTTTTGAGCAATATGCAGGAACACAACTACAAAATGCATTTGAAGAGTTTGCTGGCAGGATTATGACAGAAAAAGATTATCTGGCGTGGTTAGCTGTAAAATTATTGGGTAATGCAATAATACGTACAAAAAGTCTTGAACCTGCGAGTTTACAGCCTTATATCCTTGCCGATGATTTAAATCTTTCTGCTTACAAGGGAAGACCGCTTAGTTTCAGGAAGTGGAATCAGCAATTGCGTCAACCTATCCTGATATCGAGTGACAGGGCGCTGGTTTCTGTTTCACCACAGGAAGGGTTCCTCCATCCAAAATTTTATACAGATACGCTTGGTTTCGATAAACCGGAATCCAAGTGCAATTTATCTAATAGCTGAAAAGAACAAAAATGAAAATAACTTTAGTCATAATCGTAGCTTTTTTAATAAATGTTTATGCTGATGAGACATTTGCAGGAAAGCTTTTTGTCTCTAATGAAAGAGACAATACGGTTACTGTTGTTGATAGTGAAAGTCTGGAGATAATAAGTATTATTCCCACCGGCCGCCGTCCAAGAGGGATAATAACCAGTATTGATAATAAGGAGATTTTTGTCTGTGTTGGAGATGATGATCGTATCGATGTAATCGATGTCGAAACATTAAAAGTGGTGCGTACTCTTGACCCCGGCCCTGATCCCGAGTTGCTCGATACTGATCCAAGCGGTGAACGAATCTATATTGCCAATGAAGACGATGCCATGGTCACTGTAATGAAGGTCACTGATGGTGAAGTACTGGCGATAATACCGGTTGGTGTTGAACCGGAAGGCATGCGTGTCCATCCAGATAACCATATTACGGTAGCCACATCTGAAGAAACCAGTATGGCGCATTTCATTGATAATGAAACTTTTGAGCTGCAGGATAATATCCTCGTTGATACGCGGCCACGACATGCAGAGTATACACGTGATGGTAAGCAGGTTTGGGTGTCTTCAGAGATTGGCGGTACAGTTTCTGTAATTGATGTTGATAGCAGGGAGATCGTCCATAAGGTTAGATTCGATATTAAAGGTATACGCCCTGAATTAATTCAACCCATAGGTATGAGAATGTCCAAGGATGGTCAATACGCATTTGTCGCATTAGGTCCTGCGAATCATATCGCCGTCGTTGATACGAAAAGTTATGAAGTAAAAAAATATATTCTTGTAGGCCAACGACCCTGGCATATTGAGATACATCCGGATGGGTCGAAACTCTATGTTGCCAATGGTCTAACAAATGATATGACAATTATCGACGTGTCTTCATTAAAGGCAACTAAATCCGTTCCCGTCGGACGTTTACCCTGGGGGATCGCATTTGCGAAGTAATACGAACATACTTTGGATACTGTTTATCATATCCCTGCTTTTTAAGCCGGCTGTATTAAAAGCGGGTGGCAACCGGTGGTCAGAACCGATATGGAAATCTCCACCTATACCGGAAAACCCGGATGCCGAATTCGATGCTTATGATCCCTATGGGCTGGCTGTAGGTGCAAAGATTAAAACAGACTGTTCTATTCGCTATGTCTGGCATTTAAATAAAAAACTCTATTGTTTTAACAGCCTGACCTCGAAAGCTTTTTTCATGGATAACCCGAAATTATATATAAGAAATGCCGAAGCTTTCCTGATAACAGAAAAAGGAAAGGCTGGTGAACCATGAATTATTTTAGGAAGTTTGTTTTATCGAAGTTATAAATTTATAAATTAGAAAATAAAGAGTGAGGATAAGATGATTTTAAAAGCAATTAACACTTTTATATTCAAAACAAGACAATATAAATATTTCAACTATTTGTTTATTTTTCTGTCATTAATCGCTACCAGGGTCGTTTATGCGGGTGAAAGTAGTGAAGTTGATTTAAGTAAAACACCTTTTGAAATTGTTGAATCAACACCCAAAGGCAAAATAGTTAATCCATTTGATCCAGCTAACCCTGAAGATGCCAAGTCCGGTCATACTGTATTTATGGAGACCAGTTGTAATGGTTGTCATGGTGGTACCGGTGGTGGTGGTATGGGGCCGCCGTTATCGAATAAAAGATGGGTCTATGGAAACGACACCGATACCTTGTTTAGATTAATAACATTGGGTAGTCAGGAATTACAGAAACGGGGTTACACACGTAAGGCACGTGAAAATGTAAGGGCACCAATGCCTTCACAAGCATCTGGTGCGATTGTAATCGAAAGTCTCACTACTGAAAGAATTTTACGAATCATTACCTGGATACAATCATTACATATAGATAAGTGACTTTGGTTACATATTGAGAAGTTGGTTTGGTGTTTAATTTGTACACATGACTTATATCAGATTACTGATATATAAGATTAATAAAATATTGACAGTACCAATTTAATGGTCTGTCAGGAGGTCAACCATGTCTCACTCAAATAATAAAGTGTTTTTAATGAAGAGCAATAAATCAATACTGTTAATTGTATTCCTGATGTATGTGTTACCAGGGTATCTGTTGGCGGCTGACGATGTAGCTTTTGATGGCATGTGTGCAATGGGAATGTCGGTTGGTCAACCTGTCGAGACAGATTGCAGTATTACCTGGAAAGATGAAAACGGTAAAACCTATTGCTTTAGTACAAAAGGTTCAAAGACACAGTTTCTGGAAAATCCTGAGTTTAATGCAGTTAAGGCAAATGAATATTACAGTATGAATGATACGCAGAAGCTGACCAAGCGGATGCAACGTTACCGTAGTAAGGACGTTAAAAAGTTTTTAAAAAACCATATCGATAAAAAAAGCGAAGCAAATTCAGGTTTGTTTCCGCTTTATGATCCACTAACGAAGAAAATACAACCTGTTGTATTTAAGGAAATACAAATGATGCGTACCTTGCATGGTTATGGTTTTTTCCCGGATGTTATTTTTCATGATAAGGATGATCCCAACAAAAAATATTGGGTTGATTTCTGGTTGAAACCCAAAGGCGAAAAAGATCTGGAGCTATTAGAAACGCGTATCTACAAGGGGCCGAGGAAATATGATGGTGAATGGAAATTGATGACACGGCAACCTGTACCCTGGTGGTGGATTCCGGCGTCCGAACATCCTGGTGAGAGTGAGCATAAACGGGGTTGGGAAATCATGTCAGCAATTGAAAAATATATTATCGAGCAACGTGATGAGAATGGAATGATAAAGCTAACTGTTCCTGACTCGGGAGAAAAAGTATCGCTCGAATATATTGGTCTGCATCAACCTGTTAGGCGACTGAAAGAGGATGGCCGTTTTTTCGCTTGTACTGACTTTCGCAAAGAAGGTAGCGAAAATGAATATTATGATGTTGATTTTTGGTTGGATGATGTGACTGGTAATATCACAGTTGGTGATGTTCGGGTTCATAAAATTCCTGAAAAGATAGATGGAAACTGGGTGCAAATACCAAAGTACAACTTTGATGATATGGAGCATGACGTTGTTCCATAATTTCAGCTGTGGAGAATTTTTAATAACAATAATAATGGTAAGGATATGAAAACAACATGTAATAATTTTGATACTTATAAAATGACATTCACCCAATTGAATGTCATTTTATTTTTTTTATTAATATTTTTTTCTGCTTATTCAAGTGCAGAAAATAAGGATATTGAAATATTGTATTTCGGGACTAAAGAAGATACTGCATTCATTGGTGTCGGTCAGGGTCTGGAAGATGGTAGCAATATCCATCCGGGCGTTAGCTTTCGAATCAAGATCGAGGCAGAAAATTACAGGCCCTATAACGATCCAAAACCGAAGGTTATCTTTGTCGCAGCGGGCTCTGAATCAATTCGATTAATAAGTAGCCTCAATCCGGACATTCCGATTTTTAATCTGATCGATGATACCGTCATGATAAGAGAGTTATGTTTAAAAAATGTTTTCCATATCATCCCGGATGATGCCATGCGCTTTGATGCTGAACAACAATGGCAAGCTAAATATTCTGAAGCTACAGTTGAGGCATTAGCCTGGCATCCGGATTTTGATATCGGTAATGCATCGAAACTAAACCAAAAATTTCTTGAAAAAAGAAACGTGACGCTTACCGAGCAGGGATGGTCCGGCTGGGCTGCAGCTAAAATTTTTGTTGAAAGCATGGTGGCTGTATCAAAAAAGAAAGAAATGGATCTAATTACATATTTAAAAAGAAATGTACATTTCGATGTGAATAAGGGCGTTCCGGTCAGTTTCAGGGCCGACGGCCAATTACGCCAGACATTACTGATTATTGAAGATAGTGTCCTGAAAAGTGAAGTACCTGCTAAAGATCTACTTGATAAAGAAGATCTGGATAAGCTGGGTGAACTACGTTGCAGTTAGTAAATCAATACAACTGTTTCTGCTATGAACAATATATTTTCTAGCCTTAAAGCAATCATCCAATGTTCCGTATGGCTGTTTATTTTATTTTCTTACTCTACCCATACTTTAGCAACGCAGGTACGGGTTGGTATCCTTCAATATGGCACGGTTCATTGGGAACTTGATGTCATCAAACACCATGAACTTATAAAAAAGGAAGGAATTGAACTTGAAGTGGTTCAGGCTGCATCAAGCAATGCTGTGAATGTCATGTTGCAGAGTGGACGCGTTGACCTGGTGGTAGGTGACTGGATATGGGTTTCCCGCCAACGTAATGAAGGCCGTGGTTTCACATCCTTTCCCTACTCACTTGCTGAGGGGAGCCTTATGGTTCATCCTGATTCTGGTATTAAAAGCATTGATGATCTAAAAGGTAAAAAAGTCGGTATTGCAGGTGGCGAAGTCAATAAAAACTGGTTAATTACTCGTGCCTATAGTCTTTATAAATCCGGTATCGATCTACAGGATATCATTAAACCTGCATTTGCAGCACCACCATTATTGAATCAACTAATGTTAAGAGGTGATTTCGATGCCGTTTTAAATTTCTGGCATTACAGTGCGAAGCTCGAAGCTATGGGTATGACACCTTTAATAAGTGTTGATGAGATGCTGGATGAATTATCAATCAGTCATTCGATCCCGTTATTGGTCTGGATATTCAGACAAGACTGGGCAGATAAAAACCCTGAATTATTGAGTGGATTTTTAAATGCTTCCTTCGCGGCAAAACGTATCCTGGTGGAATCTGATACTGAATGGGAACGGATAAAGCCATTAACAAAAGCAAGTGATCCCCGGACATTAAAGGTATTGCGTGAAACATACCGTTCCGGTGTTCCTTTTGAATTTGGTGAACAGGAAATAAAAGCAGCAACAACTATATTCAGCCTACTTGCAAAATTGGCTGGTAATAAACTGGTTGGTGATAATCCGGTGTTAAACAAAGGTACCTTTTATACCCGTTATACAATTAATTAGTAATTAATATGCCGACAAGTAAATCCGGTGATTTGTCTATAAAACTTCTTTCAATGGCATTTTTGTTGTTGATATGGCAGTCGGTTGCGTACTATATAAATAGTGATCTTTCACCGGGACCAATTACAGTTTTATCAAGTCTGTGGAAACATCTTGTCGAAGATGATCTTTTACTGCATTTATCAATAACCTTGCTACGAGTCGCGGTCAGTTTTTTCATAGCATTTATTATCGGGACAATTGCCGGAATAGTTATGGGAAATTATCCGAAAATCGATTCGGCTCTGGATAGCTTACTTATTATCGGCTTAAATATACCTGCACTCGTAACGATCATTTTGTGTTATGTCTGGTTTGGCTTAAATGAATTAGCAGCAATTTGTGCGGTCGTCGTTAACAAGATACCAGTCGTGGTGGTCACAGTAAGAGAAGGTGCAAGGGCAATTGACAGGAAATTATTGCAGGTAGGTAATGCTTTTAATTTAAATCGCAGACAGGTGTTTTTAAAAATCTATATACCACAGTTATACCCTTATCTAATTGCTGCAGCACGCAGTGGTTTGTCATTGATATGGAAGATTGTATTGGTTGTTGAGTTATTAGGACGTAGCAACGGCGTTGGATTTAAACTGGGTACTTTTTTTCAATTTTTTGATATTACCAGTATCCTTGTTTATACCCTGGCATTTGCAGTCGTGGTATTGATAACTGAAAATGGATTGGTACAACCTATAGAATCCAGGTTAAACAGGTGGCGTCTGTGATCGATCTCGATATTCATGTTCGGGACAAGACTTATCCTGCCGATAGACAATGTACGATAAAAGATCTGGTCTTTTCTGTTCCTACAGGTGAATTTGTCAGTTTAATTGGGCCATCCGGTGTTGGTAAAACAACATTACTTAATATTATTGGCGGACTTGATAGTCAATTTGATGGTGAATTGCGGATTAATAAAAACTTATTGAGTGATAACAATGTACCTGTAAGACGTAGCTATATGTTTCAGGAACCAAGATTGATGCCCTGGTTAACCGTGAAAGAAAATATCGAACTAGTTATAAAAAATGAAACCAGTGATGAGCTTATCCGACAGTTACTACACGATGTCGAACTTGATGGCAGTGAATCAGCATTTCCATTGGGACTTTCAGGAGGTATGCAACGGCGGGTTGCTCTGGCACGTGCATTCTCAATAAAACCACAACTGTTATTGATGGATGAACCATTTGTGTCACTTGATCTGCCAACTGCAAACCGATTGAGAGATTATCTGTTAACAATATGGCAGAAAACCAAACCGACCGTTATTTTTGTTACACATGATGTACGTGAAGCCATTTTGTTGTCAGATAGACTTATCTTCCTCTCAAATAAACCGACCACAATAATTAAAGAATACCAGGTTGAATTAAAGCGGCCACGTAATAGTTCTGCCATGGCAGAGATTGAAAGTGTATTTAACAAGTTACTAAGTCAATACCCGGAAATCTTGAGCGGGAATGCGTACAACATTCATGACAATAATAATCCGCCCCAGAAGATAGCATGAACCAGACTAATAAATCAGATAATTCAGGTGACACAGTATTACAGATTACTTCTGTCAGTAAATCATATGGTAAACGTAAGGCACTTGAAGAAATAAATTTACAGATTAATGCTGGGGAGTTTGTTGCATTACTCGGCCCTAATGGTGCAGGTAAAACGACATTGTTTCAATTACTGACGGGTTTGTTTGTTGCCGACCAGGGCTCTATTGTAATTGAAAGTTATGATATTCGTCGATTTGCAGTTAAAGCCCTGGCGGGAATCGGAGTTGTATTTCAACAACCGACACTTGATCTGGATTTGTCAGTTGGTGCAAACCTTAAATTACACTCCAGACTTCATGGAATAGAAAGTAAGGAATCGGAAAACAGGATTCAACATGAACTGGAAAGATTGGAATTACTCGACAGGATTAATGATCCTGTTCGTAGTCTCAGTGGCGGTAATAAACGTAAGGTTGAATTGGCCAGGGCGTTATTACATAGGCCACAAGTGCTATTAATGGATGAGGCGTCTATTGGGCTGGACCCTGCTGCCCGGCAATCACTGGTAAAATATGTCAGTCAGTTATGTCATTCAAGAAATGTTGCGTTACTTTGGGCAACCCATCTGGTTGATGAAGTTGAACATGCTGATCGGGTGGCGGTTCTTCATCAGGGACAACTGTTAGCAGATACGACACCAGACCAGTTAATCCTGAAGACAAATACCCAGGGGATTTCGGAAGCATTTCTTAAACTGACGCAAACCGATTTAAAGAATAAGGAAGCCATGATATGAAATTGAAACATGCTGTTATGGCTTTACAGGCAATAAGCAGTAGAGAGATCAATAAGTTCGTTCGCCAGCGCGGCAGGTTATTTTCAGCACTGGTCCGCCCGGCTTTATGGTTGTTTGTTTTTGCAGTCGGTTTTCAAAATGTATTAGGTATATCGATCATGGCACCTTATGAAACATATATCGAATACCAGGTCTATATCGTGCCTGGATTACTGGGGATTATTTTATTGTTTAACGGCATGCAATCATCGCTTGCCATGGTCTATGATCGTGAAATGGGTTTAATGCGTTTGCTATTAACCTCTCCACTACCACGTTGGTATTTGTTGCTAACAAAACTAATCGCAGGAACTGTATTATCGGTATTACAAGCATATGCATTTCTTATTCTATGTGCCTTGTTTCAAATAGAGTTGCCCTTGATTGGATGGCTAAAGGCGTTACCGGCATTGATTTTAGGTGCAATGATGCTGGGTGCAGTCGGTCTGGCTTTATCGGTATATATCAAGCAACTTGAGAATTTTGCGGGTACGATGAACTTTGTCATATTCCCGATGTTTTTTATTTCATCAGCGCTCTATCCGTTATGGAAACTGGAAGATGCAGGTGCAGAAATACTCCATTTACTTGCACAATATAATCCGTTTACTCATGTTGTTGAGTTAATTCGTTTTTCTTTTTATAACCAGTTTAATGCAACAAGTTTTTATACAGTAATAATCTGTTTATTTATATTTTTTAGTTTAGCTGTTTGGGGATATGACCCACAACGTGGTATGGCACGTAAAGGTGGCAAACCCGGATAATGTATAATTATTTCAAATAATAAAGGTTAATTATTATTTTTTATCCAGTGAATCGAGAATGATGGCCATTCGTACAATATCCGAGATAGTGTTTGCACCGAGTTTTTCCTTGATATTCTTTAAGTGTGTTGAGACTGATTTGGTAGATATTTTTAATTTTTTGCCAATAGCAGTCGTGCTTTCACCTGTGACGATAAGTTGAAATATTTTACGTTGTTGTGGTGTTAATAATGATAATACGTTACTTGTGTTGTTGGTTTTTCTGGAAGTATTAAGATTAAAATTCAGTTCTTTACTAACATAGGTTTTACCGTTTAATGCAAATCTGATTGCCGAAATGAACTCATCAGGAGCACTGGTTTTACTTATATAACATAGAACGCCAAGGTCTAATGCACGGGAAATAAATATTGAATCTGTATGCATACTAAAAACAATTATTTTTGCATTTTTATCGTGATTTCGAATGAGTCGTATGATTTCCAATCCGTTAAGACCTTTTATGGAAAGATCTATGACAGCTATATCGGGTTTCAACAAAATATAGTTTTTATATGCCTCTTCACCATCTTCACCTTCCCAGGCTATAGTCATGTTCTCTCTTTCAATTAATTCACGGCACGTTTGGCGAATTATTGCGTGGTCATCCAGGATCAAGGCACTGGGAACTTTGTAACCAATCATTTTATAAATCAACAATAATATTTAAGAACATTGATATGAAACAAAATGGAAACACATCAGAAAATTTAATAGAAAAAAGACGTCTTTCATTAAAGATGCGAATATTATTCGTCGTAATAAGTATCCTTGTCATAAGTTTAGTCGGCGAAGTTTTTTTACAGGTTCATAACTGGAAAAAGGCCATAAGATCTGAAGTAGAGTCAAGTTTTAGTCTCGCCAAAAGGCTGGTTGGCAGCGATATTATCAAGATGCATGCCGCTGATGATGAACCACAGGAAACAATTGTCGGTGCGCTTCAAGGACTCAGACATATTCGTGTATTCGTTAAATTTAATCATAAAATTATTTCATCCATGACAGATGAAGAAAATATGTTTAATGAAGCAGGAGTTCCACGTTGGTTTATAAAACTTATTTATCCTTATCATGATTCGTTACCGAAAGTGATCGTTTCGAGCAATGATTACTCTTCAAATATTATCATAGAAGCTGATCCACGTGATGAAATTATTGAAGTTTGGGAAGATTTCCGTACCCAACTAATGATTATTTTATTTTTTTCAATTTTTGTTTCTGTTTTTATTTATTTTGGTCTTCAATTTGGTCTAAGACCATTAGATGATCTTTTATCCGGTTTTGAGAAACTTGAAACGGGTTCATTTGATGTCAGACTCAGTGAAGACGTATCTGCCGAATTATCCCGTATAAACCAGAAGTTCAACCACATGGTTTCTGTATTACGCCGGACATCCGAAGACAATTCCCTGCTCGCCAGAAAAATGGTCAATTTGCAGGAAGAAGAACGTAGAGCAATAACACGGGAATTACACGATGAAATGGCACCACACTTGTTTGGTATTCGGGTAACGACATCAAAGCTGCAGACATTAATTCATGAAGGCAAAGTTGAAAAAATAGCTGATGAGCTATATGCAATAGATAGAATCGTTGAAAATTTACAAAACCAGATGCGGAAATTACTTAGCAGGTTACGCCCCATGGTTTTGGAGGACCTGACTATTGAAGAAGCTGTTCATGCATTGATACAGAAGAAAGAGATCAGTGAACTTGGAATTAAATGGGAGCTGGATCTGAAAAGATTCAATGTACAGCTTGATGATACAATAACGGTCACTCTTTATCGGATAATTCAGGAATGTGTGACCAATATCGTTCGTCATTCAGCAGCATCTGAAGCCAAAATTACAGTGTCTACTATCAATTATCAGAGTGATGAAAAGTCAGATAACAAGCAAATATTGAATGTAACGGTTGAAGATAATGGTGTGGGTTTATCATCAGATTCAAGTCATGGTTTCGGACTGATAGGGATGCGTGAAAGGGTACAGGCGCTTGGTGGTATATTTGAGGCAACAGATTCAAAACTAGGTGGACTAAAAATAATGGCCGAGATACCTATAACGTAATTCTATTATTTTATAATTCAACAGGAAGTTTTAACAATTTAAATAGGAAATTATCATAATATTAAATTGGAGAAATTCTTATACATATAAGTGTATTTTTTTGTTTAAATTGAGAAAAATTTAAATATCAAGATAATGACTTATACAAAAGCAGATATTCTTTTGATCGATGATCACTCCATTGTAGTAGATGGTTGTGCGAAACTATTAAAACAATCCGGTTTTAAATCAGTTAATGTTGCAACGAATTGTGAACAAGGGCTTCAGTATGCGCTGGAATTTAAGCCTGAATTAATCATGGTCGATATTTCCATGCCGGGCATGGGAGGATTCGGGATAATTCGGCGAATTAGAAAAAAAAATCTAAAAACGAAGATTATTGTTTTCTCCATGCATGATGATCCGAGTATTATTTCCCGGGCGATTGATTCGGGAGTAAAGGGATATATCAGTAAAACAAGTTCCCCGGAAAAAATTATTGAAGCAGTTAAACTGGTTTTATCAGGCAGTATTTATCTGTCCCAGGATGTTGCGCAAACATTGGCCCTGGACAAGTTAAATCCGGTAAAAAATATACTGGATACATTAAGTCCCAAGGAATATGAAATATTCGATATGTTAGTGAATGGCAATACTGTTAATGAAATCGCAAATACTTTATTTTTGAGTACTAAATCTGTCAGTAATTACATTACAAAGATTAAGTCTAAACTGAATACATCGACTGTAGCAGAATTAGTACATATCGGGTACAAACATAATATAGCAAGGCTGGAAGATAATCCGGTGAATTAAAAGACCATTGGTTTATCTTGTGCAAGACAAACATTTTATTAATTTCTAAAGTCATCAGATAACTTCGGGAATACTTTCCTTTTTTGATATGGGAATTGGTCCCATTTTCCTAGAGCATAGTATCACTACATCTCTCCACGCTATTGATTAGTATCATGAAAAGAAGCTATTTTCATGAATCGCAAAGGATTGCATTGATATGCTTAAAATTACATATAACGTCAATCCATACAGGAACGTATGCGGTAGCACGTTAGTTTTTGTCATTACCCGTAAGCTGACAGATGTAATCCAGTATATCTAACTTATTACTTGTATTTTCATTTATAAGGTGGCGGTGTGGGTCCGCACCCCAGTTTTTGGTTAAACAGAATATAAAACAAATAAAAATTACTAATTTTGGAGGAAGAGTTATGAAGTTACAAAATTTGAGGCAGGGCGGTTTTACCTTGCTTGAATTGCTGGTTGTTACAGCAATTTTGGCAATTATCGCAGGTGCAACCATCTCTGCTCTGAGTGGCAAAGATGAACAGGCTGGTTCTGCTGTGACCGTTCATACCATGGCGGCAGTAGAAAGTGCGACACGTCAGCATAATGCCCTACAAAAAGAACAACCATCTAACCTTGAGTCTTTACTCTGCGTAGATAACGCAAACTCAGCTGATACTAACGCAGCACAGGGTAACTCATTGGTATTTGGTAGTTCTGCTGGTGCGAATGGTTCGCATGGTTTATCTGACGACTTCCAAGGCAAAGTTGCATTGTTGACTATTCCTGCTGAAGGTGTTGAAGCATTAGAGGATGCCGGTATTGAAGCTCTTCAATACGTTGAAGATGATTACTGTAACGCTGTTGATACAGATACTGGCTTTAATTTCGGTGATGGTGTTGAACCCGATTTTGTGCCTAAGGAAGCCAACAGCTACGTCATCTTTGATTCACCTCTTGTACAAGAGGGTGGTCGTGGTATTGCTGTTACGGTAGATGACAATAACCCTGCTGACTTACTGATCCACAATGAGCCTGAAGAGCTCGGTCTAAACGAGCAGGCATTTGTTGTTCTTTTAGGTGTTGGTAACAGCTCTGGCTTGATCGCAAATGGATATCTGGCCCGTGTTCCACGTGATGGTAACACCGAACCAGTTGAA
>JANQJZ010000012.1 GCA_028281365.1 Gammaproteobacteria bacterium
GTCTTTTTCTTTTAAGCGTTTGAGTTCCCGTTCGACCTGGTTTTTATCAACTGATACAGCTTTAACAATATTTACATTTGTTTTTGGTAAAGGTTTAGGGTTTGGTGAAAATTCAAAGCTGAATATCAACACCCCACCTATAAAAATATGTAGCACAACAGATAAAAATAATGACCTGGAAGTCAGGAACCAATTTACTTGCATAGATTATTTTTCAGGTGGATCAGTAATCATACCGACAGAAGGTACGCCTGCTTGTTGTAATAAGGTCATTACCTGAACAACCTGGCCATAAGGAACATTAGTATCACCACCAACAAAAACCGGTATACCAGGTTGATATTTTAATAAGGCACTGACACGATTAGTTAACACTTCTGGGCTCACTGGTTGATCCTGATTTTCGCCGTAGTTAATAAAGAAATTGCCGTCCTTATCTACATTAACTATTACCGGTTCTTTCTCATTCGGTGGTAACGGAGCTGAAGGTGCTTGCGGCAGATCTACTTTTACTCCTTGACTTAATAAGGGCGCAGTCACCATAAAAATAATTAATAAAACCAGCATGACGTCGATATAAGGCACAACATTGATCTCTGACATGGGGCGTTTTTTGATGCGTTGTCTCATTGAAATTTCCTAAAGGTATTTCTACAAATAGTGATTTTTTTGCAAGTGAGAGGAAGCGCCGCACACAGAACCGGAGTGTATAAATGAATACATGAGGATTCGAGTACGAAGCTGACGAAGCAATTGCGGAAAAAGTGCATTTTTAGAAGTACCTTTTATTTTAACTATGTGCATGTCGGTGAAGAATAGCGGCAAACTCTTCCATAAAATTGTCATAACGGTTGATTAACCGTTCAACATCATAGGAATAACGGTTATAGGCAATAACTGCTGGAATCGCAGCGAACAGACCCATTGCCGTAGCGACTAACGCTTCACTGATGCCTGGTGCAACCATCGCGATAGTAGCTTGTTGTACCGTCCCCAGGGCTTGAAAGCTATTCATAATTCCCCAGACAGTACCGAATAACCCAATGTAAGGACTGGTCGAACCGACAGTGGCAAGAAACGAAAGATTTGTTTCAAGGTGATCCATCTCTTTATTCATTGCGATACGCATTGAGCGTTGTGATCCGTCCAGTACAGCTTCCGGATCGATAGTGTCCTGTTTATTTAATCGGGCAAATTCTTTAAATCCTGCTTCAAATATTTTTTCCATTCCCGTCGGTTCATAACGACTATTTGTTATTCGGGTATAAAGAGGACTTAAATCTTCAACAGACCAGAAGCGTTCCTCGAAAAGATCCGCGTCCCTTCTCGCGCGTTTTAATAGAACGCGTTTATTGAATATCATTGTCCAGGAAATGACAGAAGCTAATACCAGAGTTAACATGACAAACTGTACCAGTAAACTGGCATTCATGATTAAACTAAGAAAAGAATGATCAGCTGTCATTAATTAACTCCGTTACTAAATTTTCCGGTATGGGTGATGCCTTTAGTGTTTCGGTATTAAGACAAGCCACCTTGACCTCGGCCTGGCTAAGTAATTCATCAAAACTATTGGAAATAGTCTGTTGAAATATCAAACTGGCACCACGCTGTTCAAGCAGATGTGATTTAACCGTTAACAGATCATCCAGTTGCCCCGGTTTTTTATAATCAATAGATAATTTTTTTACAGCAAACAAAACACCAAGCTCATCTTGAAGATATTTATGTTCAAAACCAACATGTCTTAACCATTCCGTTCTGGCTCGTTCCATATAGCGTAAATAATTTGCATAAAACACAACTCCTGCTGCATCAGTGTCTTCGTAATAGACGCGTACCTGCCAACTAAATTCCTTAGACATGAAGTTTAAATATCCGGCTTGTTATTCACTATCATTAAATAAATCCGGATTCTGCGATGACTCTTTTGGCACTTCCAGACCAAAATGTAACCATGCGTTACGTGTTGCAACCCTGCCCCTCGGGGTTCGCATCATAAAACCCTGTTGAATTAAATAAGGTTCTAAAACGTCTTCAATAGTATCGCGTTCTTCTCCTATGGCTGCAGCCAGACTATCGACACCAACAGGTCCGCCATCGAATTTTTGTAAGATAGCCAACAATAGTTTTCTGTCCATCATGTCAAAGCCATGTGCGTCAACATTGAGCATGTCCAATGCGCGGGATGAAATATCTCCGGTAATAATTCCATCTGCCTTTACCTGGGCATAATCGCGTACACGTCGTAGTAAACGGTTTGCTATTCGAGGTGTACCACGCGATCGTGCTGCAATTTCTTCTGCACCGTTGCTTTGAATTTCAACATCAAGAATGCCTGCCGATCGAATAACAATTTGTCCGAGTTCGTCAGGAGAATAGAATTCCAGCCGTTGCACGATGCCAAATCGATCACGTAAAGGAGAGGTCAATAAACCTGCTCGTGTGGTGGCACCGACTAATGTAAAAGGCGGTACATCAAGTTTGATAGCGCGGGCAGCAGGACCTTCACCGATCATGATGTCAATTTGATAATCTTCCATCGCAGGATAGAGGACCTCTTCCACGACAGGACTTAATCGATGAATTTCATCGATAAACAACACATCGTTCGGTTCCAGGTTGGTAAGCAATGCGGCCAGATCGCCCGGCCGTTCAAGTACAGGACCTGAAGTCTGACGCATATTAACGTTCATTTCGTTAGCGATAATATGAGCTAATGTCGTTTTACCGAGCCCGGGCGGACCAAAAATCAGAACATGATCGAGAGATTCTGCCCGTTGCCTGGCGGCACCAATAAATATCTCCATCTGTTCATGTACTGTTTTCTGGCCAAGATAATCCTGTAGGCGTTTAGGGCGTAGCGCATTGTCTGCAGCTGCATCATCTGCTGAGCCTTGGGGTGAAATTACTGCATTGGGTTCAACCATGTCGGGTGTCTATTTTCCCTGTAAACGCATCATTACGCCAGTCGGGTTATTTTATAAATTTAAATATGGCAATTTGATGGCGAAAAAATAGCAAAATAATGATTAATTGAATGCATAGGCTATTTTTTTACCGAGTTTTTAAGCGCTTCGCGGATTAATTCCTCGCTATTCATATTGTCATGTGCAATAGCAAGTACAAAACGACTGGCTTCAGGTGGCTTATATCCCAATGCAATCAGGGCGCTGACGGCCTCACTTACCGGATCTGTATGGTCGTTCGTTTTTGTTGTTATCCGGGCAGTTGCTACGTTAGACAGGTCACCAAGCCGATCGCGCATTTCCACGATTAGTCTTTCTGCTGTTTTCTTACCCACGCCAGGCAGTTTGGTTAAGCGATCCGAATCATTATTTTGTACACATATAGCAAACTCATCGGCCTCAATGCCGGATAATATTGTTAATGCCATTTTTGCACCGACACCGTTTACCTTGATCAGGGTCCGAAATAAATGACGTTCATTTTCGGTAGCGAACCCAAATAATAAGTGCGCATCGTCGCGGACAACCAGATGGGTAAAGATTTCAATATCATTCTCAACATCAGGCAAGACATAAAAGGTTGTCATAGGCGCTTCTACTTCGTAACCGACACCCTGAACATCGAGTAACAATAACGGTGGCTGTTTCTTTTTTATTTTCCCACGCAGAAAACCGATCATTGAAGCCTTCCATGTTTGATGCCCGATACACCTTTCATTCTTAGCACCCCTTCACGTGAATGTGCATGGCATAATGCAATCGCGAGTGCATCAGAAGCATCGGTAAACGGAGCTTCCGGCAGGTTCAGTAAAATCTTGACCATATGTTGCACCTGTTGTTTCGTAGCATGGCCTTTGCCAACAGTCGATTGCTTAACCTGATTCGCGGTATATTCGAATACTTCAATGTCATGCATTGCGGCCGCAGTAATTGCCGCGCCTCGTGCCTGGCCCAGTTTAAGTGCCGAATCAGCGTTTTTGTGCATGAAAACTTTTTCAATCGAGACTTCATCAGGTTCAAAGTCCGAAATTAATTTAGAGATACGTTGGTAAATAAGACGAAGTTTTTCAGCAACGTCGTTACCTTCAACACGAATAATGCCGTTATCTATGTGTTTGGAATGGTTGCCTTCGGAGTCGATAATGCCATAGCCGGTTATTTGAGAGCCAGGGTCTATACCGAGTATACGTATCATGCGTGAAGTTTATCCTAGCTGTGACAAAACCTCATCCGGTATATCAGCATTGGAATAGACCTTTTGTACATCATCCAGATCTTCCAGCATATCCAGTAATTTAAGCATGGTTTCTGCGCCTTTAAGATCTAAAGGGCTGGTATTATCGGCACGCATAGTGACTTCTGCATTTTCCGGCTCATGGCCCGCCGCAATTAACGCTTGTTTCACATCAACCAGCTTATCTGGTTCAGTAATAACATCGATGGAACTATCGTCATTGCTGATAATGTCATCTGCCCCTGCTTCAAGTGCGGCTTCCATTATTGCATCTTCATCCGTTCCAACTGGATACGAGATCAATCCTACTTTAGCGAACATGTAGGATACAGAACCATCCGTACCGAGGTTGCCGCCAAACTTCGAAAAGGCATGACGTACCTCAGCAACGGTACGGTTTTTATTATCAGTCATGGTATCAACCAGGACAGCAACACCACCCGGCCCGTACCCTTCATAACGGATCTCATCGACATTACCGCCTTCCTCACCGCCAGCACCACGTTTAACAGCACGATCGATAGTATCCTTGGTCATATTATTGGATAGTGCATTATCGATCGCAGCTCGTAAGCGGGGATTGCCATCCGGATCGCCGCCACCCAATTTTGCAGCAACAGTTATTTCACGAATTAGTTTGGTAAAAAGCTTTCCACGTTTAGCATCCTGACGACCTTTACGGTGTTGGATGTTTGCCCATTTACTATGACCTGCCATTAACAATCCTGTACAAAGAGCTTGCTCATTTAAGAAGGCGTGGATTCTAACACCCAGGTTAAATGTGCCCAAGTGATCAAAAAATTATTCATGCTGGAATTTTGCATTTTCAATAAAGTACCTGGTTTGTTGGTAAGCTGTTTTAGAGAGTACTAATCCGAAATGGGAGACATGCAAGGTTATATGGTCACACATTTCAGTTAAGCATGTTTCTTCTACTGAAACAGTACCATCATTCGGTTTGGGTATGTCAGGAATAATTGTACCCATGCCAAATCGAAAATCTCCGGCAATAATGCCAAGCTTATGATCTTTATCCCAGTCAGGTAATGGACCGAACAAACCATTTTCAGTGCTTTTACCAAGTAGTAATGAACCTCCAGGAAACCTTGCCAGGTTTATCGCGGCACTACTGGTTTTGTTTGGCGTACCCAACATTACAATTCTTCCAGTATTGTTTGTTGAATTCATATGTAAGTAATGCCGTAGTATCAAGCCTCCCAGACTGTGACAAACATAATGGATTTGATCAGTAGTTATTGAATCTATATGTTCAGCTAATTTGGTAGCGTTTTGAATTGGTGAATGACTAATACTTTTATAATGGAAACGTGAGGTATGATAACCATCTTGCTTAAATCTATGTTCCATTAGTGACAGGTCTATTCCATTCATCCAGAGTCCATGGATCAAAACAACAGTGTTGGACAATTACGCCCCCTTAATCAGGCATCGTTAGCAAGACCGATTTTTGAATTATCTTTAGTAAAGTCAAGCAAGCGTTGAATTGAAACCTTTGCACGTTCGACAATATCAAGATCAACAAAAATTTCATTTTCACCACTTTCAAGAACATGAACCAATTTTCTTAAATTGTTCATTGCCATCCACGGACAATGTGCACAGCTTATACATGTTGCACCTTTCCCCGCCGTTGGTGCTTCAATCAATATTTTATCCGGTGCCACCTGTTGCATCTTATGGAAGATGCCTTTATCGGTCGCGACAATAAATTCTTTTGCATCCAGTTCTGTAACTGCTTTAATTATTCCGGTTGTTGACCCAACCATGTCGGCTTGCGCAATTACTGAAGCAGGTGATTCCGGATGTACCAAAACTTTAGCGCCCGGGTGATGTTGTCGAAGGGCTTCCAGTTCTTTTCCCTTGAACTCTTCATGGACAACACAAGCACCTTGCCAGATTAACATGTTAGCGCCGGATTCTTTTTGTACATAATCACCCAGGTATTTATCCGGTGCCCAAATAATCTTTTTGCCTTGCTTTGCTAAATGTTTAATAACATCAACGGCACTACCTGACGTTACCATCCAATTAGCTCTTGCCTTAACTGCTGCACTGGTGTTGGCATAAACAACAACAACGTGATCAGGATGAGCGTCACAAAAAGCAGAGAACTCATCTTCTGGACAGCCTAAATCTAATGAACAATTTGCTTCCAGATCGGGCATCAATACGCGTTTTTCCGGGTTTAAAATTTTGGCTGTTTCACCCATGAACCTGACACCACAAACAACGAGTGTTTGTGCATCAGATTCGTGCCCGAAGCGGGCCATATCCAATGAATCAGAAACGTATCCACCAGTCTCATCCGCCAGTATTTGCAGATCGGGATCGGTATAGTAATGAGCTACGATGACAGCATTTTGTTGTTGTAATTGTTGTTTAATTTTTAGAACCAGTTCTTTACGTTCCTCTGAACCGATCTCTTCAACAATAGTCGGTGGTATTTGTTCCCTGGTCAGGACAAAAGAACGATTAAGTATTGCTTCTGTAGTCATCTTAAAAACTATGGCGCAATTGATAGAATTAAACAAGCAAGATGTCTGTTAATTTTTAATCAGATTTGTTTTGTTTAACCAGTTTGATTCCCAATTCCCGAAGTTGTCTTGCACTGGCAACTGAAGGTGCGGAGGTTAATAAACAACTTGCAGTTTGGGTCTTCGGAAAAGCGATCACATCACGTATGGATTCACGACCTGCCATTAACATAACCATTCGATCCAGACCGAAGGCGATACCACCGTGAGGCGGACAACCATAACCCAGCGCCTCCAGTAAAAAACCAAATTTTTCCTGTGCTTCTTCAGGACCGATATCAAGTAGATCAAAAATTGCTGATTGTATTTCACTGTTATGAATACGAATCGAACCGCCGCCAAGCTCTATACCGTTTAGAACCAGATCATAAGCACGGGAAAGCGCATTACCAGGATCCCCTTTAATTGTTTCGATGTCCTCTGAGGCAGGCGATGTAAACGGGTGATGTAATGGATCCCATCGCTTTTCATCTTCGTTATATTCGAACATCGGAAAATCAATTATCCATACCGGTGCCCATTCTCCGGTCAATAAACCAAGATCATGTCCCAAACGGTTTCGCAATGCGCCTAATGCATCATTCACGATCTTGGTTTTGTCTGCACCAAAGAAAATAAGATCACCGTCTTTGGCCTCTGTACGTTGCATGATATTTGTTACAACATTATCAGGCAGGAACTTAAGTATTGGTGATTGCAAGCCATCACGCCCTTTTGTTGCATCGTTGACTTTAATATAGGCCAGACCTTTTGCGCCAAATTGACCGACATAATCGGTGTAATCATCGATCTCCTTACGTGATAACTGGCTTCCGTTTGGTAAATGTAATGCTGCGACACGACCGTTATCCATATTTGCCGGGCCGGAAAAAACTTTAAACTCAACTTCTTTCATCAGATCACTAACGTCAGTTAGTTCTAGCGGGTTTCTCAAATCGGGACGATCACTACCATAGCGGTTCATTGCATCGGCATAGCTAACGCGAGGAAACGGCGATGGTAGATCTATCTTTAATACATCTTTAAATAATGTATGGATCATTTCTTCCATCAAACCGGTGATCTCATCTTCGTTCATAAAAGATGTTTCAATATCCAGTTGCGTAAATTCGGGTTGTCTGTCGGCACGCAAGTCTTCATCACGGAAACAGCGGACAATTTGATAATAACGATCCATACCGGACATCATTAACAATTGTTTAAACAATTGTGGTGATTGAGGTAATGCAAAGAAATTACCGGGATGTGTTCTGCTTGGAACCAGGTAATCACGTGCCCCTTCCGGCGTTGCCTTGGTTAACATGGGTGTTTCGATATCCATAAAACCATTTCGGTCCAGAAAATCTCTTAGATGTTTGACGACAATTGAACGAAGATGCAGATTTTCCTGCATAACAGGTCGACGTAGATCAACATAACGGTATTTAAGTTTCACATCATCGTGAACGTGTTCATCATCTAACTGGAATGGTGGTGTTTTGGCCTTATTTAAAATCTCGATTGAATGACCCAATACCTCAACTTCACCTGTTGCCATATCAGGGTTAATGGTTCCTTCAGGACGGTTACGTACTTTACCGCTTATCCGAATGACAAATTCATTTCGAACCGAATCAGCAATAGCAAACGGTTCAGCACGATCAGGGTCGTAGACAATCTGTGCGATGCCTTTACGGTCACGAAGATCGATAAAAATAACCCCGCCGTGATCCCGGCGCCGGTGGACCCAGCCGCACAGCTCTACTTCCTGATCGATATGACTGGTATTTAATTCTCCGCAATAGTGACTGCGCATTCAGTTTCTTCCATTAGGCCTGTGAACAAAGGGCGGAATAGTACGAGCCAGCCGCCGTTTACGCAACCAGATGCTTCTGAAAATGCACTTTTTCCATGATAGCTGCGTCAGATTCATGCCCGAGTCCTCATGTATTATATATACACTGCGGTTCTGCGTGTGCCCCTTCCTTGCTCTAAAGAAAAAATTACTATTTTCAGAAGTATCTTTAATTATGGCCTGTTTCGGTACTAAGAGGTCCATCGGGGACGATAACACCCATAGAGATAATAAATTTGAAGCCTTCTTCCACGGTTATATCCAGTTCCGTGAGCTCGTCACGAGGGGCCATAATGATAAATCCGGAAGTCGGGTTCGGCGTCGTTGGTACAAAAACAGCAACCAGGTCTTCATCCACGCTATCCAGTTCGGTACTGACATTTTCATTAGTCAAAAAGCCAATACTCCAGACACCTTTACGGGGGTATTGCAGCATGACAACCTTACGAAATGATTTGCCGGTTGAATCGAGAATAGTGCTCGATATTTGTTTAACAGCATTATATATAGAGCGTACTAAGGGGATACGATTTAAAATCGCTTCCCAAAAACCAACCAGCTTTCGCCCAAATAAGTTGGCCGCCAACATGCCGGTTAATAACAGTATTGAAATAGCGAGAATAATGCCAAAACCCGGTATGGAAAATCCAAGCACAGTTGCAGGTTGCCATTCGGGGGGTAATAACAGGATTGTTTTGTCCAGCAAATCAATCAGCAGCTTTATAATAACGACTGTTGCGGCGAAAGGTAGCCAGACCAGCAGGCCAGCAATGATGTATTTACGCAGAGTGCTCATCTAGTGCAATAGTTTACTCGGAAGCGGTGCTATTGTTTGAAGATTTTTTTTGTTTATTGCTTTTATCTTTTGAACCTTCAGCTTTTGTTGAATCTTTGTCAGCGTTTTTTTGTGGATCAGTCACTTCAGCCTTATCGCTTTTGGAATCTTTAGCCTGTTTTTTATTTTTGAAATCGGTTTCGTACCAACCTGTCCCTTTAAGTTTAAATGCAGCAGCGGAAACCAGCTTGCGCAGACTGTCTGCGCCACATTCCGGACAGGTTTTAGCCGGTTCTTCACTGATTTTTTGCAGGATTTCCAGCTGATGGCCACACTGTTCGCATTTATATTCGTAAATTGGCACTGGTATCTCCATAGTATGTTTTCATCGAATTACGGCAGAAAATAGGGGTGACATTAAATAAAATCAAGATCCGGCTATTTCTTACTCGTAACTATTTTACCCGCAAGAAAATCTTGGGTATTATCGCCGCCTTTGTTGCTCTGACGAGAATTCTCAATTCAGTGCAAGAGCTTTGAAATTCTGCAAATCGGGCCGTTAGCTCAGTCGGTAGAGCAGTGGATTTTTAATCCATTGGTCGGGCGTTCGAATCGCCCACGGCCCACCAATCTGTTATTTAATCAAGGTGCTTAATATTGAAAATGGTACTAATGACGAACACCGTTAGCTCAATCGGTAGAGCAATGGATTTTTAATCCATTGGTCGGGCGCTGACAAAGGCCGTCCATGGCCTTTGCCCTTCGGGCGCACTACGTGCGTCCAATTTTGTTCCAGACAAAATTGTCGAATCGCCCACGGCCCACCATTCTCTTATTTAATCAAGATGCTTTATATTAAAAATGGTGCTAATGACGAACCCGGAATATTTTGGTTATACATTCAGGTTGCAGTCTGGTTCACAATATATACACAATATTATGTAATAAGTAATGAATAAATATTTATATATCATCGGTTTTATATTTATAACGTTAATTACACCGTTATCATTTGCGGAGGGTGAACGTGTAAAAATGGCTACAACGACAAGTACTGAAAATTCGGGTTTACTTGCTGTCCTTAATCCTCCATTTGAAAAAAAATACGGCGTTAAGCTGGATGTTATATCAGTGGGGACGGGCAAAGCGATTCGTTTGGCTAAAAATGGTGATGTTGATTTTATTCTGGTTCATGCGCCGGGGGCAGAAAAGAAGTTTGTCGGGGAAGGTTTTGGCATAGAACGAAAACCCGTCATGCATAATGACTTTGTTATTATCGGTCCTGAATCCGACCCGGCAAATATCAAGGAAGCAAATAGTATTAAAGAGGCAATGACCAGGTTAGCAAAAGTAAAACATATATTTGTTTCTCGCGGGGACGATTCCGGAACGCATAAAAAGGAAAAAAGTCTTTGGCAAATTATTAACCATAAGCCTTCAGGAGAATGGTATTTATCGGTCGGTCAGGGTATGGGTGTTGTACTTCGGATTGCAAATGATAAACAGGGTTATACTTTAACGGATAGGGGTACTTATTTAGCATATAAAAATAAAATAAACCTGAATGTTTTATTTGAAGGCGAAGATGCTTTATTTAATCCATACCATGTAATAATGATTAATCCTGCGAAACATCCTCATATAAAAATAGAGCTGGCCAGAAAATATTCTGAATTTATTCGTGGTGATGAGGGTCAATCCCTGATTCGTAATTTCAAAATAAACGGAGAAACCCTGTTTCATCCCGATGTGATTAAATAGTAAATATTATTGAATGGGTTTGTGGCCTGAAATCGGCAATTTATTTTGTATATAATAAGCAGGGGTTCTATCTATATTTTGAAAATAACACTATTGGGAGATTCAAGATGAACGAAGACCATATTATCGCCGCAATTTTGGCCGCTGGTTTATTAGCCCAGAATAAAGATGATGATATCCAGCCTAAAGATGCGATTAATTTATATGCCTTATGTTTGACTGAATTGATTGAGTCAAATAGAGCAACGCGAGAATTTCCGGCAGAGAGCGCCTAGGTTTAAAGTTTCTTTTTTGATTGTATCTTTAAGAAATAATAGATCGTAAATAGCAGGATTATAAAAAAACTAATCCAGCCAAAGGTTGAGTTATATTGGCTAACCAGAAAGTCATATTGACTATTATGTGTACGATTAGTCAAAAAATTAGAGACTTTGATAAGCATTACCACCCCGGCATGCACGCCAATACATGCAGCGATGTTGTTATGTTTTAATCGTAATAAACCGAGTAATACACCGAAAATAAACAGCGTTAGAAAATAATCTTCGATCGACCAATGGAAAAAACGTCGAAATGCATCCGGCATCATTGTAATACCTGTTAACCAGCTGATGTCAGTATCAGGCGGCAAATCGCGATAGCGGATGAAATGAACAGAAGAATAGGCAAGGCTCGAGAAGAAAACGGCAATGACAGCGCCGGCCTGTTGGTAAAGACCGCTAAATAATGCGCCCCTGAATATAGATTCTTCAATTAATGCAATTAACAAACCCAGGGCTATTCCTTTAATTAACAGGATCAAAATATTTGACAATGTAATATGACGGGTTTCATCGAATTCGTGGATATTTAACAGTAACAACAGTATCTCGATGATCAGCATAATCAAGACACCGAATATAAAGCCATTGAACAAGGCTTTTAAAAACGGTGCTCTTCCTCCGGAGAAACCAAAGGACTTGAAAGAGAGTAAATTATAAATATAAAGGTATATACCACTAATAATTAGACCACTGCCCAGAGTGGCATAGGTAAGATATTTACGGTATGCAAGCGCAAATACCGGATCGAGTAAAAGCTTTAGCGGGTAAGCCAGTACAGCACCTACAAAGAATGCAATAACAACAAATAAAACAAATACAATAATTGCGCGCATTAGAACAGAGATAAAAATATAAAGAGGGTTTTAATTAATCAGCGTTTCCAGTGTATCAGAGTTATTTTTATTATCTATCCAGCTAAGCTCTAATTTGTCACCTTTATTGGCACCTTTAAACTTGAATGAAAGATAAGGGTTTTTAGATACTGCACGACTCCAGTCACAGGATAAAACGATATTATCATTATGTTTTACTGAAACCTGTTTAATATAATGAGCAGGAATATGTTCACCTGTCTCAGCATTGACCCTGAAACCTGTTTCCATCGGGTGACGGATTATTGCGCGGACTGTTGTTATGCCATCACGAACTTTGGTTTTTAATCTTATTGAAGAGGCCATTAACCACAACCCCCTTCATGCACTTCTATAAAAGTCCTGGTCATATATACAGCGTTATCTGTTTTTACTATTGCTATGATGTTTGATGGTTCCTGTACTTTAATCCGGGTCGAAATAAAACCGATGCTGTTAGGCGAAAGATCAAAATTAGCAATTAATGGATTAGGGTTTTTGTCTACAAACAATGTAATAGATAAAGGATTTTCAATTGTTGTTTCAACCTTTACAGGAACGACCGCACCATTTTCAACTACCGGGTGAACACCAATATTGATTTGATCAGAATCAATAATTTTTTGTTCAGGGAAATAGGCGTTAATTGCATCTTCAAATTTAGTTGCGGTAAATGCAGCCTTATTCCATTTTGCAAGAGCCAGCAACGGCCTGGTTAAACCTGCAAATAACAAGGAAACCGATGCAATAAGCTTTAATGTATCTCTGCGTAGCATATTAAATGACTGTTATTTTTATAATTTGATATTTTTTTCGAGTTCAAGTTCATATTCGAA
>JANQJZ010000030.1 GCA_028281365.1 Gammaproteobacteria bacterium
GTATGAATAGAATCAAGAAATGCAGGTCTTAGTAATAAATCTTCCGGAGGGTATGAACATATACTTAATTCAGGAAAAAGGATAATGTTTGCCTTATAATCGTCAAAAGCCTTATCTATAGACGTGATTATCTTGGTAGTGTTATTTTCTATATCACCTACCGTTAAATTTAGTTGAGCTATAACAATATTCATAATTAATTATTATATAGCCATTATTTGCATTGGTATAAATGGTTATTATTAATTTATCAGAATTAATAGATAGAAAATGCTCTAAGGGAATTTATTGAATTTAAGGTTTCTTTATGAAACTAAAAAATTAAATTGTTCTTACTGAAGATTGTTTAATTTTTATTTATGTACAAAAATATTTATGATTCTTTACATATAGACATAAAAAGATTTAGCTCGTACCAATAATTAATTATTTTTGCACAAGGTTCTAGTGTTGCCCCTTTTATATATACATTATTTTAAAATGTTATTTGTTAAGACTGGCTTCGATTGCAGATCCCAGTTCACCGGGGGAACGTACAGTTTTAACTTTTGCCGCTTCAAGTGCAGCAAACTTATCATCAGCCGTTCCCTTACCACCTGAAATAATAGCGCCTGCATGACCCATTCGCTTGCCAGGTGGTGCCGTTACTCCAGCAATGTAACCCACTACAGGTTTAGTTACGTTTTCTTTAATGAACTGGGCTGCTTCTTCTTCTGCCGTGCCCCCAATTTCACCTACCATGATGATGCCCATCGTATCAGGGTCTTCTTCAAATAATCCCAAACAGTCAATAAAATTCATTCCATGTATTGGATCGCCACCGATACCAACACAGGTACTTTGGCCAAGCCCATTTTGTGATGTTTGATGTACAGCCTCATATGTCAATGTTCCTGATCGGGAAACAATTCCAATTTTCCCTGGTTTATGGATACTTCCCGGCATAATGCCAATCTTGCATTGTCCCGGTGTAATCAGGCCGGGGCAATTAGGGCCAACAAGTCGAATTTCAGGGAATTGTTCTAAATATGCCCTGACTTTAACCATATCTAGAACAGGAATCCCTTCCGTAATACAAACAATGATACTTATACCTGCCTCTGCAGCTTCAGTTATTGCTTCTGCTGCATAGGCGGCAGGCACCATAATCATGGATGCATTGGCACCAGTGTTTGTCACAGCATCGACGACGGTATCGAATACTGGTCGATCAAGATGTTTTTCTCCACCCCTGCCAGGAGTTACACCACCGACAACTTGAGTCCCATACTCGATGGCCTGTTCTGCATGAAAAGTACCCTGTCTCCCTGTGAATCCTTGTACAATTACCCTGGTTTCATTATTTACAAGTATTGCCATTAGTGTGTCCCTCCTGAAGCAGCCACTGCTTTTTCGGCGGCATCCGTTAAATCATCTGCAGCTGTTATCGTTAAACCACTATCCGCCAGGGCAGCTTTACCTTCATTGACGTTTGTTCCTTCAAGTCTTACTACGACCGGGACATCGACACCAACTTCTTTTACAGCCTGAATAATTCCTTCGGCAATCAAGTCGCAACGGACAATGCCTCCAAAAATGTTGACTAAAATAGCCTTAACATTTTTGTCTGAAACGATGAGTTTAAAAGCCTCGGCTACTTTTTCAGCAGTCGCTCCACCTCCAACATCGAGGAAGTTTGCCGGTTCTCCACCATGCAGTTTTATTATATCCATTGTGGCCATGGCAAGACCGGCACCATTTACCATACAGGCTATATTGCCATCCAATGTGACGTAATTCAGATCAAATCTTTTTGCGATACTTTCTTTCTCATCCTCCTGACTTGGATCGCGCCATTCTTCCAGATGAGTTTGCCTGAATAAGGCATTGTCATCGATACCGATCTTTGCATCTAATGCTTCGAGGTCGCCAGACTTGTTAATGATTAATGGGTTGATCTCGACAAGGCTTAAATCCTTGTCAGTATATAGTGAATAGAGGCCTTTAAGGATGGTTGTCAGTTGTTTACGCTGCTTATCATCAAGCTTTAAAGCAAAACCAATTCTTCGACACTGATGCCCCTGTAAGCCAAGTACGGGATCAACAATGACGCTGACAATTTTATCCGGTTGAGTTGCAGCAACTTCTTCAATGTCCATTCCCCCTTCAGTAGAAGCCATTATTGCAACCCTTCTGCTTGCTCGATCTACGACCATGCCAAGATATAATTCAGATTCGATATCAGATAAGGAAGATATCAAAACGCAATTTACCGGTTGTCCGTCCGGGGCAGATTGCTTTGTTGCAAGCCGGGTTCCCAATAGTGAACGTACGATACTCTCAAGATCATCTGTACCTTTGGCAATTTTGACACCACCGGCTTTGCCACGACCACCAGCGTGTACCTGGGCTTTAACAATCCAACTATCACCGCCTAGGTCTGCTGCATGACGTAATGCCTCTTTTATAGAGTGTGCTGGTTTCCCGGGAGGAACCGAAATACCGTAATCTTCAAATAGCTTTTTCGCCTGATATTCGTGTAGGTTCATGTTATATCCTTATATGGATTTATTTAATGTGTTAGCTGAAATTTATGAATTTTTCTTTAAATATAGACAACATAAGTAAATTTTTAAATTTTTTAAACTATTTTCTCGAAATTTGGAGATAATAAAACCGTTTATTTTTAAATTTTTATTACTATTTCTTTAGAAATAGTACTGTTAATAAATAGACAATAACCATGCCAAGAATATTATTAGAGCAAAAATAAATAATGGAAAAAGCAGACGTATCAATAACGCGGTATATTAAACCGGTAAATTGGAGAGCTCTTGAGTATTTCAATTTTTATCGAATATTGCTGTCTGGTTTATTTATAATATTGGTTTATATTGGCCAATTACCGCAACCACTAGGTAGTTCAGACGCATGGTTGTTCACACTAACAAGTCATTTATATCTGTTTACCGCACTTATTTTCAGCATTTTTATTCGTTACGAGTATCCCAGGTTTAATTTACAGATAGCTTTTCATGTATTGATGGACATTATCATGATTAGCATCTTGATGTATTCAAGCAGTGGGTTAAGCAGTGGTTTTGGCATGTTAATAATCATCGCAGTTGCTGGAGGAAGTATTCTACGTGCTGGCAAAATTTCAATATTATTCGCTGCAATAGCAACATTTGCAGTGTTAAGTCATGAATTATATATCCAGTTTTTCACATTTTATTACACTTTCAACTATACACATGCCGGAATATTAGGTGCAACGTTCTTCATTACAGCAATTATAGGTAATCTATTGGCAGCGCGCGTACGGGAAACGGAAGCATTAGCCGAGCAACAAGCAATAGAAATAAATGAATTGGCAAAATTAAATGAGCATATTGTCCAACGAATGCAATCAGGAATTATCGTCCTTGATAGTAATATGAATATTTTACTAATGAATGAATCATCCAAGAGGTTATTAGGGCAACAAGGAGAAGATACGAACAAAGTCACCAAATTTATAGATCAGTATTTAAAAAATATAATAAATGACTGGTTAAATAATAATGGCCCGCAAAGTGTAGTGATTACCAATGAAGAAGATCAGATAGAATTACAAACATCATTTATTAAGTTAAAACTTGTATCTAATTTTCAAATATTAATATTCTTGGAAGATATTGCGAAATTACGTGAACGCGCACAACATTTAAAGCTTGCCTCACTGGGTAGATTAACAGCAAGTATTGCTCATGAAATTCGCAATCCGTTAGGTGCAATTAACCATGCAGGTCAATTATTGCAGGAATCAGGCAGTCTAAGTATTGAAGATAAACGTTTAACAGAAATAATAAATGACCACTCTTTAAGGGTAAACAATATTATTGAAAATATAATGAGTATAAGCCGGCGTGACCGGGCAACACCTGAACAATTTGAGTTAAAAACCTGGATAGAGAAATTTATTAATGAGTTTTCAGTTCGACACGAACTTGATAAAGCCGTTATTGAGCTTGAATTTAAAAAAAATAATATACTGGTAAAAATGGATCCGACTCAATTACACCAGGTACTCTGGAATCTTTGTGAGAATGCGCTGCGATATAGTTCGGGAAAACCGCTTTTAAAAATTGAATGTGATATAAGCGATGAAACCAAACGCACATTTATTGATATAATTGATTTTGGCCCTGGCATATCAAATGATATCAGACAACAATTGTTTGAACCATTTTTTACAACTGAAACGAAAGGTTCAGGGTTAGGTCTATATTTAGCCAGGGAGCTATGTGAAGCAAATCAGGCCTCATTAAGCTTACATTCAACATCTGAAGCAGGAACAATATTTAGAGTCATTTTTATGCATATTAATAAACAAAATGAATTAATTTGATATGACACATCAGGTTTTGATAATTGACGATGAACCGGATATCCGCGAGTTATTGGAAATTACATTAAAGCGCATGGATATTTTATGCCATTGTGCAGAAGATCTTTCTATGGCCAGAAAGATTCTTGAACAAGAAGCCATTGATCTATGTTTAACTGACATGAAATTACCAGACGGTGATGGTGTAGAATTTGTTCATGAGTTACAAAACATAGATTCCTCAATACCAGTTGCTGTAATTACTGCACATGGCAGTATGGATACTGCCATACAAGCATTAAAGAATGGTGCATTTGATTTTTTAACTAAACCAATTGATTTAAATTCTTTGCGGACTATTGTGCAAAGTGCATTAAATTTGAAATCAGGCACAAGTGAATCAAAGTCCAAATTTATTGGAGAAAGTGAATTAATCAAAGACCTGCGAAATACGATAACAAAAGTTGCACGAAGTCAGGCACCTATCTATATAAGTGGAGAATCAGGTACGGGTAAGGAATTGGTTGCTCGTATGATACATGAGCTGGGTCCCCGCTCGAATAAATCTTTCGTGCCGGTAAATTGTGGAGCCATACCTCATGAACTCATGGAAAGTGAATTTTTTGGGCATAAGAAAGGTAGCTTTACCGGTGCTGTAACTGATAAGGACGGCCTGTTTCAAGCTGCAGATGGTGGAACTTTATTTCTTGATGAGATAGCGGAACTTCCACAACATATGCAAGTTAAATTATTACGAGCAATTCAGGAAAAAGTTATCCGTCCAATAGGTTCGCAAGAAGAAATATCAGTTGATGCCAGGATTTTAAGCGCAACAAATTATAATCTATTAGATAGGGTCAAAGAGGGGCTGTTTCGCCAGGATTTGCTTTATAGAATAAATGTCATTGAATTGAATGTACCACCACTTAGAGAGAGAACGGAAGATATACCATTATTGGTTAGTCACATTTTAGAAAATATGATATCAAAATCTGGTGGCACAAAAGCCGAAGTAAATGAGGATGTATTCGCTTTACTAAATAGTTATCAGTTTCCTGGTAATGTCCGGGAACTGGAAAATATTCTGGAAAGGGCAATTACTTTATGTTCTAAAAACAAGATATCTGTTGAAGACATTAAACTACCAAACCCGAATGACCATGTTGTTAAAAATGATGGCGCTCTGGATTCAATGTTGGTTGATATTGAAAAGCAGAAAATACTTGAGGCACTTGAAAAAACAAAATGGAATAAAACAGCTGCTGCAAAGCTACTCGGTATTAGTTTCAGGGCATTACGATATCGTTTGGAAAAACTGGGTTTAAATTAGTGGAACACTCATGTAGTTTAAAAAACCTATTATGATTGACAAAAATTGTCACTTTCTAACAAATTTTTTGTCTAAGAATTACTTATCTTCAACTGGCCATCAGTCAATTTTTATATTATAAATCAATAGTTTAAGTTAAAGTATTAATACTCAAATTTATTCTTATATTCTGTGGCATGGATCATGCTGATGTAAACTCCAGCTTGTACAGTAATTAGGGGATAGATACATTTCCACACTACTTCAAGCTAAATAGTCTTTGCAAAGATTGTTATATAAACATCATTTAAGGAGTTAGCTAAATGAAAAAAGTACAACAAGGTTTTACCCTTATTGAATTGATGATTGTTGTGGCAATTATCGGTATTCTTGCTGCGGTCGCAATTCCTTCTTATCAAGATTACACTAAGAGAGCACACGTATCAGAAGGCTTCTCATTGGCTTCTGCTGCCAAGACTGGTGTTTCAGAATACTATGGTTCTGAAGGTGCATGGCCGGGTAATAACCAACAAGCCGGTATAGCTTCATCTGCCAGTATCACTGGTAATGCTGTTACATCAGTTGCTGTTGGTGCTAACGGTACCATTCTTATTACTTACAATGCTAAGGTTGATGCAACTAACAATACTGTTACCTTGACCCCTGCTGCTGGTGCAGGTTCAATCAGTTGGGCATGTGACGGTACGGTTCCAACCAAGTTGAGACCATCTAACTGTCGTTAATAGTTAAGCTAGTTTGACTATTGAAAACCCCTCCACCGGAGGGGTTTTTTATTTCATAATATTCCTTTATTTATAATTGCTGATCTCGTCAGGATACAAGATGTATTGGCGCCAGATATCTATCTTAGTATTGATTACAACGTTGGTATATTTGCCTGGATTAACAGGTGGTTTTGTTTACGATGATTATGTCAATTTTCTCGAAAATAAAAGTATATCTAATCCAGATATTAGTGTAGGTGCAATCCAGCAAATAATAGATTCAGGTATTTCAGGCCCGATGGGAAGACCAATTCCCATGATAACCTTTTATCTTAATTATCTAGTTGATGGGCAAAATCCCTTTGGTTATAAATTAGTCAATTTATTTATACATTTAATAAATGCCGTTTTTATATTTCTATTATCTTTGGTCTTGATAAAAGAGTTTTGCAAAGACAAAGAAATTCATGCAAAGGATTTAAATACCCATAATTTAGCTTTTTTCATATCTTTGATTTGGGCCATACATCCGATAAATCTAACGTCGGTTTTATATATTGTGCAACGCATGACAAGCCTGGCCGGGTTGTTTACGTTATTAGGCATACTTTTTTATTGTTTTATAAGAAAAAACAAGGAACCTAAGCCACATATTTTTTTAATTAGTTTATTAATAATTACTTTACTTACATATGTCTCAGCATTATGTAAAGAAAATGGATTGTTGTTGGTCAGTTTTATTTTTTTTATTGAATTATTCATCTTTAAATTCAGATTTAACAATAAAACGAATGCAAGACTTTTTATAAGCTATTATTTATTAGTGTTTTTAACATTAATAGTGTTCTTATCATTTAATTTAACTTCGTTAATAGATTACAGTGATAGAAATTTTAGCTTACTAGAAAGGTTATTAACCCAGTCCCGAGTAATCTGGTTTTATATTAGTCAGATTATAATCCCTCAGACTAATTTGTTTGGTTTGCATCATGATGATTTTGTAGTTTCAATGAATATATTCGAACCTGTATCTACATTATTTTCTATCATCGCTATATCTTTGCTTCTGCTATTGGCCTGGTTTTATAGAAAAAAATATCCTTATATCAATTTCGGGATACTTTTTTTTATGATTGGACATTTACTTGAGTCCAGTATTTTCCCTTTAAATCTTGTTCACGAACATCGAAATTATATTCCTTCATTTGGAATTATTTTATTGATGTTTTTTGGATTAAATGAATTATTAAAAAATACAAATAAGATCATTCCGGAGCTTATTTTATTATGTTACATATTATTGTTATTTATCATAACGATAAACCGTTCCTACTATTGGGGTGATATCGAACGTTTTGCAGAAAGACAGGTGCAAAATCATCCTGAATCTGTAAATGCAAATTATGAAGCTGCATTTATTTCCTTAAAATTACATAATTTAAAACCAGATGGTAGATATTTGAGCAGGGCAATAAATCGACTGGAAATTACAAATCAATTAGATAAATACAGTATCAAATCAGCATTGGCATTAATACATGTCCAGGCAATGACCGGAAAAATAATAGATAATGATTTAATTGAAAAAATTAATAACAAACTAAAGGCTAAAAAAGTTAAGACAGAAGAAATTATCGCGTTTAGGCAATTACTAAAATGCCAGATCGAAAAAGTATGTCATTTATCAGACAATCAAATTAAGACATTTTTCGTCAGTATTTTGAATAATGATCGATTAAATAAACGACAAAGGGATGATACATTATATTTTTATGCAGAATATCTTGATAATTTCGATATTGATCCGCAATATGCAATAGAGATTATGCGTGATCTTGCATCCAGCAATCCTGATATACTTGAGTATCAGGTTGGCTTAATAAGGATATTACTCAGAAATAATCGCCAGGAAGAAGCACAAACATTGATGAATTTTCTGTCCATTAAGTATGGGTATAAATGGGAAATAGTAAATCAGAAAAATAGACAATAACTACAAACATATTTCTCAATGCATATAAGTATTATATTACCGGCAAAGAATGAATCTATTTCATTGCAGAATCTGTTGCCCAGGCTTGTGGATGCCTTTTCAGATAGAGCAGAAATTATCATTGTTAATGATGGCTCGGAAGATGATACTTTAGAAATTTGTCGCAATTTTGATATTAAGGTTATATCTCACCCGTATCCCAAAGGAAACGGTGCAGCAATAAAATCAGGCGCGCGGGCAGCAACAGGAGAATTACTGGTATTTATGGACGCAGATGGCCAGCATCGACCGGAAGATATAGACATGTTAATTAATACACTGGAAGAGGGCTACGATATGGTTGTTGGGGCCCGTAACTTTCGTTCACATACCAGTGTCCCGAGATATATTGCCAATATGTTTTATAATTTTATGTCCAGCTGGATGACGGGATATAGAATTCTGGATTTAACTTCCGGGTTTAGAGTTATTAAATCGAATATCTTTAAAAGATATTTGTATCTTTTACCAAATGGATTTTCATATCCAACTACTATAACGATGGCTATACTCAGAAATGGTTATAGCCTTAAGTATGTGCCGATAAACCTGGATAAAAGGTTAGGTAATAATAGTCATGTTAAACCGGTTAGGGATGGTATCCGTTTTTTACTAATTATCTTTAGAATTGGTACCCTGTATAGCCCATTGAAATTATTTTTTCCGATTAGCCTGTTATTTTTTTTATTAGGGATGATTAATTATATATATACTTATCTATCTGATGGTCGATTTACAAATATGAGTGCTTTATTACTGGTCACATCAGTTTTGATATTTTTAATAGGGCTTTTATCTGAACAACTAACTGCACTAATGTATAGTGAGAAAATGACTGGTCCAAAAGATGACTAAATGATATAAATTCAACTTATATTTTGTTGCCATATTCTTTCAGCATCTTCTTTAAATTTATTTGCCAGTCTTCCTGTTTAATTTTTAATTGTCTGGTCAATAATTCACAGTTTAATTTACTGTTTAGAGGTCTTTTTGCCTTAACATTATAATTGTCATTATAAAAATCTGTAGTTACCGGATTTAATTGTGATTTTTTATTAATCAATTTTAGTTTAAAAGCTTCTTCCTGAATCTGTTTGGCGAAATGATACCAATCTGTAATACCTTTATCAGTATAATGATAAATTCCACTTGGGTTATCCTGCTTAATTATTTTCCAAACTAGTATTGCAATTGATCTTGCCCATGTTGGTGTTCCGACTTGATCAGAAACAATATCAATCGAACTTTTACTGTTTAATAAGCTAATCATGGATTTAACAAAATTATTGCCATATCTTGAATAAACCCAGGAAGTTCTTAAGATAATGAAACCAAGGTCTGAAAATTGTAATATTTCTTTTTCACCCTGTAATTTGCTATCACCATATATATTTAAAGGGTTTGGTTCATCATCAATTTCATATGCTTTAGACTTACTTCCACCAAATATATAATCGGTCGAAAAATGTATCAGTCTTGAATTTGAATCTTTACATGCCTGGCATATAGACTTTAGGGCATATGAATTTATTTCATAGGCTAATTCTTTATCTATTTCTGCTTGATCTACATTTGTATATGCAGCGGTATTGATTACGATATCTGGTGACAGTGATCTAATCATATTTTGAGTTTGCTTATGATCAGATATATCCAGTTCAGATTTACTATATGGATGTAACGAAACAGATTTCGGGCATGTATCAGATATTTCTTTTGCTATTTGACCAGATGCCCCTGTAATTAGAACTTTCATTTGAAGTGAATTGCAGAATTGAATGGTAATCCTTGAAGATCCTTATCAGACAAATTTGGCGAAGTGTCAGGTGGTATAGGCCAATTTATGGAAAGATCCGGATCATCCCAGCATATACAATATTCATCATCAGGGTTGTAATAATCTGTTGTCTTATATAAGACTTCAGCATGCTCTGAAATTACATAGTAACCATGAGCAAATCCTGACGGAATCCATATTTGTGTTCTGTTTGCTTCTGAAATGTTATGACCGACCCATTTACCGAAGGTAGATGAACTTTTCCTTATATCCACGGCAACATCATATATTTCACCTTTAATAACACGTACAAGTTTTGCTTGTGGATTTTTTAACTGGTAATGCAGCCCGCGTAATACGTTGGAATTTGAGCATGAATGATTATCTTGTACAAATTCATAGTCTTCTCCCAGAAGATCTTTAAGAGTCCTTTTATTAAAACTTTCATGAAAACTACCACGAGCATCTTCAAAAACACTCGGGTTTAATAATTTAATATCAGGGATATCGGTTTGGATAATTTCCATTAATACAGATCTGACTCTAGGATATTTTTTAAATAACTGGCATAAGACTGGTCAGGGATAGATTCAGATAATTTAACCAAATCGTCAGAACTTATATAATTTAATCGATAAGCAATTTCTTCAGGGCAATATATTTTTAATCCTTGTCTTTTTTCCAATGTTTCCATATAGCAAGCTGCTTCCAGTAGCGATGAAGGCGTCCCTGTATCCAACCAGGCTATCCCTCTGCCAAGCTTGATTACGGATAATTTATTATTATTCAGGTATTCGTTATTAATATCTGTTATTTCCAGTTCTCCGCGTTTGGACGGCTTTAAAGATTTAGCGATAGTTGTTACAGAATTATCATAGAAATATAAACCGGTAACAGCATATCTGGATTTAGTCTTTTCCGGTTTTTCAATTATTGTTTTTGGCAAACCATCTTTATCGAACTCAACAACACCATAGATGTTAGGGTTTTTAACAGCATATGCAAAAATTATTGCGCCATCGATTTCTTCCGGAAACTCTGAAAATATATTTGTAAAATCTTGTCCGTAAAAAATATTATCCCCTAAAATAAGCGCACATGAATCACCATTGATAAAATTTTCACCAATGATAAAAGCTTGTGCGATTCCATCCGGTGATGGTTGAATGGTGTACTGTATGTTTATTCCCCATTGACTACCGTCCTCAAGTAGAGATTTATATAAATTAGAATCATCTGGTGTAGTTATAACCAAAATATCTTTAATCCCGGCTAACATAAGAACTGACAGTGGATAATAAATCATGGGTTTGTCGTAAACAGGGAGTAACTGCTTGGATACAGACTTTGTAATTGGATACAGTCGGGTTCCTGAACCGCCAGCGAGTATAATTCCCTTCATAGTGTTTTTATCAAACCCAGACGTTGAAGATTGTAATTATTATCAAGCACGGATTTATACCACTCTTTATTATTTAAATACCAGTTAATGGTTTCTTCCAATCCTTGTTCAATTGTAGTTTTTGCTAACCATCCTAATTCCTTTTCAATTTTTTCAGAGTTTATAGAATATTTTTTATCATGACCCGGCCTGTCTGTTACATGAGTTATCAAGTCATGATAATTGGTTCCCGGGTCAGGTCTTAACTTATTTAATAAGTCACAAATTAAATTAACAATTTCTATATTTGTTATTTCAACACGGCTGCCTATATTATAGGTTTCACCAGTTTGGCCATTATGGAAAACATTCATTAATGCCTCAACATGGTCATTCACATATATCCAGTTTCTTATCTGATTACCATCACCATAAACAGGCAATGGTTTCTGCTCAATGGCATTGATAATCATTAAAGGAATTAATTTCTCTGGAAATTGATACGGCCCATAATTGTTTGAACAATTGGTGATTACAACGGGCAGATCGTATGTTCTGTGCCAGGCTCTAACTAAATGATCTGCTGATGCCTTGGATGCAGAGTAAGGAGAACTGGGTTTATATGGGTCCATTTCTGTTGAAGAAGGTTTATTGTATATATCTCCATAAACTTCATCTGTAGAAACATGGTGAAATCTAAAATTATTTTGCTTCAGGCTTTTTAGATATAAACGACTACACTCAAGCAGGTTGTAGGTGCCAATAATATTGGTTTCAATAAAACCAGTTGGATTATCAATTGATCTATCTACATGTGTTTCTGCTGCCAGATGTATTATTCCTTCAGGTTTAAATCGTTCAAAAATTGATTTTAGTGATTTAAGATCACGAATATTAATTTTTTCAAAGTTATGATTATTATTTCCTTCAAATTGTTTTAAGGTTTCAGTACTTCCAGCATAGGTAAGATCATCAATATTCAGTATTTTGTAATCCGTTTCCTGCAATAGAAATCGAAGTAATGCCGATCCAATAAATCCTGCCCCGCCTGTAATGATTAATCTCATAGACCAATCCCCGAATTCTCCAGATTTATACCTTTAAACAATAAGCTAGGTTCTTAGCTAGACTCTATAAGTATATGAATAAACGATTGTTTTGTACTTACGTAATCTCACTTATGCAGTCCAATTTTAATGGTTTAAAGCTCAATTTCTACATAATAGATTTAATTTTCTAATAAATACAGATAGTTATGATGTAAATAACCTTAATTGAGAACAATAACACAGATTTTATGAAACGATATTGACATAGTTATTAGTTGGTATTACGTTCTAAAATTTAGAACGTTAAATCGTTAGGCGGTAGCGTGCTCGAAGCATTTAGTGGATTAATTACCTCAAAGATGAGGATCAAATTGTTGATGCGATTATTTTTAAATCCTCATCAACAATCCTATGTCAGGGAATTAGCGGATGACTTTGGTGTATCACCGAGTCAGGTGAAACTTGAACTGGATAATCTGAATCAATCTGGCTTATTAAATAGTGAAAAAAATGGACGCCAGATTTTCTATAGTGCGAATAAAAAACATCCCTTGTTTCCAGAACTTCAATCCATGGTCAAAAAATCACTGGGCATGGATCGCATTATTGAAAGTATATTGGATCGTCTGGGCAGCCTGGAAGCTGCCTATCTCGTTGGCGATTATGCAGAAGGGCGCGATTCCGGAATTATAGATATCGTACTAATAGGTGAAATTGATCAGGATAACCTTGCAGACCTGACCAAAAAAACAGAGCGCTATATAAGCAGAAGAATTAGATCATTAATACTTAATAATAAAGAGTTTAATAAATTAATTAAAAAAGGTGGCCTCCAACCTCGTCTGTTGTTATGGGAGTCTACAGAAAATAGTTAGCTGATATTCATTTTAAAATACAATTCATGAATTCAGTTTTTAAACACAGATATATGTTGCTACATCTAATAAAAAGGGATGTGTTACTACGATATCGTGGCGCATATTTTGGTCTGTTATGGATCTTTCTAAATCCACTAATAATGCTTGCTATTTTTACATTTGTCTTTAGTCAGATATTTCAAGCTCGATGGCCTATACAAACAAGTGACATCCCATTTGCACTAAACCTTTTTTGTGGTCTGATTGCCTTTAATATTTTTGGTGAGACTGTAAGCCGCGCCCCAGTAGCTATAAGAAGCTATCCCAATTACGTAAAAAAGATCATCTTTCCTGTAGAGATATTACCCCTGGTTCCCTTGGGGTCTTCCCTGATTCACGGATTATTCAGTACGGCGATACTGGTGGGAGCGCTTGCCTGGACAGGGAATTTACATATTTCTTTATTACTTTTTCCATTTCTCTTGTTGCCGTTAATCATGATCGCTATCGCGTTGACATGGTTTTTGGCTGCATGGGGTGTCTTTATCAAGGATATGAGCCAAATCGTACCGGTCTTTGTACAAATGCTAATGTTTCTTTCTCCGGTTTTTTATCCTGCGCAAGCCGTCCCTGAAGCATTACGTTCTTTTTATACTTTGAATCCATTGAGTTCAGTTATTGAAGCATTGCGCGCAGCAATTGCAGGTGTGGCGATCGACTGGTCTTCATGGAGTGTTGCGCTGGTACTTGGTTTTCTTGCTTTTTTCCTGGGATATACTTTTTTTAACCACAGCCGAGATGAGTTTGCCGACTACCTCTGACGATATCATTGTCTCTATTCGTAGTGTAAGTAAGGTTTACCGTACTTTCAATCACACAGGCGATCGACTTAAGCAGGCTATGACTTTTGGGTTATGTAAATATCATAAAGATTTTACCGCTCTTAAAAATGTTTCATTTGACATCAAGCGAGGAGAAACCATTGGCATCATAGGTAGTAATGGTGCTGGTAAGAGTACCTTGCTGCAGTTGATCTGCGGAATACTCAAACCGACTAGTGGTAGAGTACAAGTCAACGGTCGTGTCTCGGCAATGTTAGAGTTAGGCGCAGGATTTCACCCGGAATTTACAGGCAGAGAAAATGTATTTTTCCAGGGAACCCTCATGGGACTAACAGAAACCCAAATGGCTGATCGTTTTGAAGCTATTGAAGCTTTCGCCGATATTGGTGAGTTTATTGATCAACCAGTCAGAATCTATTCCTCTGGCATGTTTGTACGTCTGGCATTTGCTGTTGCCACTCATGTCGATCCTGATCTTCTCGTTATTGATGAAGTCCTGGCAGTAGGTGACGCTGTATTCCAACAAAAATGTATAGACTTGATAAATAAGCTACAGTCTTCAGGTACTTCTATTATCGTCGTGTCACATACCCCGTACCATCTTGAGTACCTGTGCCATTGGGCGGCCGTCATGCGTAAGGGAGAATTATCCGAATTGAAACCAACCAAGGAGCTCCTGAGTAGCTACCATGAATTGGTACAAGACGAGCTGTCTCGATCCCCTGATATTATTAGGTCTGAAAGAGAAGGTACGAAAGAGGTTTGTTTTGAGAAGATTTATATTGAAACAGATTCAGTAACAGATGCCAAAACAGTTCATTGTACCGATTCCATGTGTATTGTTGCTGAAGTCTATGCAAAAAATCCAATAAGTAATGTTTTTTTCCGTTTCGAAATATATTCATCAGCGAATGAACTCATCGCCGTTGTTTCTACATTGGGGCTCGCTGAAACAATACAATTTCATGGCAAACATCGTATTACTTTTAATATGTCCCCATGTCAACTGACATCGGGGTGGTATTACATCACGGCTATAACCAGGACTAAATGTGTGCGTTTGGATACCTGGAAACGGGTTATCGATTTCAAGGTACTGATGAAAGATAAAAATGCACAAAATCTATCAATGGATCATGGCCTTTTAGTTTCCCAGGGACAATGGGAATTCTCTTAACATCAGATGAAGACACGTGAGTTACTTATTAAAAATTTTAAATGAACACAACAAACATAAATAGTCAGTCATGAAGACATTAATCACAGGAGGGGCAGGGTTTATTGGCAGCCACTTGGCAGAATTATTAATTTCTGAAGGACATGAAGTAATTATTATCGATAATTTAATATCAGGCCAAACTAATAATCTCAAATCAATATCATCAGATCCTTGCTTCAGGTTTGAAAATGTAGATATTCGGCATTTTGATAAAATTAAATCCTTGTTTGCCGATGTTGATTGGGTTTTTCACCTGGCTGGATTGGCAGATATTGTTCCATCCATCGAAATGCCCTCTCAATATTACAGCACCAATGTAACAGGTACCTTCAATGTACTGGAAAGTGCACGTCATGCTGGGGTTAAACGATTTATTTATGCTGCTTCATCTTCAAGTTATGGAATTCCTGAAGTTTATCCAACACCCGAGACTTCACCTATTATGCCTGAATATCCATACTCGCTTTCCAAGGCAATGGGTGAAGAGTTAGTACTGCACTGGTCCAAGATATATAAATTACCTTCAGTTTCATTGAGATTATTTAATGTCTATGGGACGCGTTCGCGAACCTCCGGTGCCTATGGCGCGGTTTTTGGTGTATTTCTCGCGCAAAAGCTTAATGGCAGTCCTTATACTGTCGTGGGTGATGGTACCCAGACCAGAGATTTTACCTATGTAACTGACGTGGCCAGGGCTTTTCTTTGTGCTGCAGAATCTGACATAACAGGTGAGGCGATGAATGTTGGTAGTGGTAATCATTATAGTGTGAATCGTCTTGTTGAATTATTGGGTGGAGACATTGTGTATATTCCCAAACGACCTGGTGAACCTGACTGCACTTTTGGTGATATAACCAAGATTCAAAAACTTTTAGGATGGCAGGCGACTATTAGTTTGGAAGAAGGTGTTAAAAAAATGCTTGATAACATTAAAGATTGGCAAGATGCACCGGTTTGGGATCCTTCAAGTATTAAAAAAGCAACTGAGACATGGTTCAGTTATCTTGGTGAGAGAGGTGTGAGTTATGAAAAATGATATGGCTATTGCTTCCAGAACGGATCATTTCAAATGCCTTCTGGATCAGACATATGTCACCAACAATAACAAGGAAACACAAAAACTCGAGCATGGAATGTCAAGTTTGTGTGAATTATTAACTCACTTACGTGATGAAGAAAGAGGTTTGTATATTATTGGAAATGGTGGAAGTGCAGGCGTGGCTGCACATGCTGTAACTGATTTTTTTAACGCAACCAAGATAAGGGCCACGACTTTGCATGAATCTTCATTGTTGACCTGCATGGCGAATGATTATGGGTATGAAAATGCATTTGCACGAATGCTTTCCCAAATGGTGCAGCCCCATGATGTCGTGATAACAATTAGCAGTTCTGGGCAATCCATGAATATTAGAAATGCTGCCCAACAAGTTATACAAAACGAGGGTATTGTCATTACGCTGAGTGGTTTTGACAGTGATAATCCATTGCGTTCAATGGGCAATCTTAATTTTTGGCTGGATTCGCATGACTACGGTATGGTCGAAATTGGCCATCAATTTTTATTACATAATATTGCTGATCGTATAAGGCTTGGGGTATTCGAATAAGGGATGACGAGTAATAAAATTATTAGTCTTGATCAGGTTGCTGAACAATCTGATAAATCAAAACAAAACGGTCAGCGGGTAGTGCTTTGTCATGGCACGTTTGATCTTATGCATACCGGGCATATTCGTTATTTACAGCGAGCGAAACAGGAAGGTGATATTTTACTGGTCACAGTTACTGCTGATGAATTTGTTAATAAAGGTCCAGGTCGTCCAATATTTAACCAACAACTACGTGCGGAGAACCTTGCTGCGTTGGAGTGTGTTGATTTTGTAGCGATTAACTATGCAGTATCAGCTGTTGATGCGCTTAATAAAATAAAACCAGATGTCTATGCCAAGGGAAGTGAATATCGATCACATAGTGATGATATTACAGGCAATATCATTCTTGAACAGAAAGCAGTAGAAAATCATGGCGGTGATATATTTTATACTGATGAAATTACGTTTAGTTCGAGTAGCTTGTTGAATGAACACTTTGGTGTGTTTTCTCCCGAGACGAAACATTTTCTTGAACAATTTCGTGAGAAATGGTCAGAAAAACAGGTTCATGAATTTGTAGACTCATTATCAGAACTTAATGTGCTGGTTGTCGGTGATGCAATCATCGATCAATATCACTATGTATCTCCAATGGGACAAACCGGTAAAGGAAGTGCGCTCGCAGTACGTTATGATAATGAAGAACAATTTGCCGGAGGATCAATAGCTGTTGCGAATCATATTGCAGGATTTGCAAATTCAGTAACGTTATTATCAGGTTTGGGCAAGAAGAAAAGTTATGAAGAATTTATCAAGGATAAATTAAAGCAAAACATTGACACCGCTTTTTATTATTTTAAAGATGCTCCAACAGTTACTAAACGTCGTTTTGTTGATAGCGATCTTGCAAAATTATTTGAAATCTATTTTTATCAAGACACACCAACGTTGGAGGATGATGGTCGGGAAATCAATAAATGGCTGACAGGTAATCTGGATAAGTATGATGCGGTTGTTGTTGCAGATTTTGGAAATGGTTTTATCAATGACGCAATGATAGAAACACTTTGTGATAAATCATCTTATCTTGCTGTGAATACACAAATTAACAGTGGAAATCGTGGTTATCATGTTATTAATCGTTATGCACGTGCAAACTATGTTTCACTTAACGAACCTGAGTTACGCCTTGCAGCACATAATCGGAATGACCCATTAGAAGAAGTCGGTGAAATTGTTGCTTCTAAAGTCAATGCAAAACAACTCGCTATAACGCGTGGAACAAAAGGCGTCATGATGCTTGATAGGGATAGCAGGATGATTCATAAAATTCCGGCTCTATCTTCACGCGTTATTGATCGAATTGGTGCAGGTGACGCATTTCTCTCTTTATCCGCACTCAGTTTAAGTAAGGGTATTGATGCTGAAGTTGCAGCATTTATAGGTAGTGTGTCTGCAGCGATGGATGTTCAAATAGTCTGTAATCGGGATGCGGTCGAACCACTAAGTTTAAAAAAATATATATCTACCTTACTCAAATAAACCCGGTTAGTAAGCATGAAAGAATATAACTTTCAACTAAACCTATTTCGTTCAATATTAAGAATAAGGCGTATCGAAGAGCGGCTTGCGGAACGCTATGTTGAGCAGGAAATGCGTTGTCCAATGCATTTATGTGTTGGCCAGGAAGCAATTGCCGTAGGTGTTTGTAATGCATTAGTAGCTTCAGATCGTATATTTAGTAATCATCGTGCACATGGTCATTATCTCGCAAAGGGTGGAAACCTTAATGCAATGATTGCTGAAATTTATGGTCGGGCAACTGGCTGTTGCGGTGGAAGAGGTGGATCGATGCACCTCATCGATCTTGATGCAGGGTTTATGGGTGCGACACCCATTGTCGGTGGAACAGTACCCATAGCGGTTGGTAGTGCCTGGTCTGCTTCACTTCTAAATCAAGACTATGTTACGGCTGTATTTTTTGGCGATGGGTGTTTCGAGGAAGGCGTAATGCACGAGTCTCTAAATTTTGCTGCTTTACATAATTTACCGATAATCTTCGTTTGCGAAAATAACGATTTTTCAGTGTATACGCGCTTGAGTGAAAGACAACCCGAACGCCCTATTTATAAACTGGCCGAAGCACATGGAATGAAAGCCTATAACGGAAATGGTAATAATGTCGAAGAAGTGTATAGCATAGCTAAAAAGGCAATTGATGATTTAAGAAAAGGTGGTGGACCACAATTTCTTGAATTTTTTACCTATCGTTGGCGTGAACATTGTGGTCCCAATTTTGATGATGAATTGGATTATCGTACTGAAGAAGAAATAGAAATGGGTAAACAGTCTTGCCCTCTATTAAATTATGAAATAAAGCTGCAACAGCAATATGACGGGTTTGCCGAGCAGAAAGAAATTTTCGAAAAGGCAATTTGTGAAGAAATTGATGCGGCATTTAAATTTGCATTGTCCAGTGAAGCACCTCCTCCTGAATTTGCATATGAGAAAATATATGCTTGATAAATCAAAACGGCAAATTAGTTATGTCGAGGCAATTCGAGAAGCTTTGGATCAATCTATGGAAAACGATCCGAATGTCATTATCATTGGTGAAGGTGTTCCGGATCCAAAAGCAATATTTAATAGCACTGCAGGTTTATTTGATAAATACGGTAACAAGCGTGTATTTGATATGCCACTTTCAGAAAACGGATTAACAGGTGTTTGTATTGGAGCAGCAATGTCGGGTCTACGGCCTGTTATGGTACATCAACGTATTGATTTTGCGTTGCTCGCAATGGATCAATTGATTAACAATGCCGCCAAGTGGACATATATTTTCGATGGTAAGGTTCGCGTACCACTAGTCGTTCGTATGTTAATTGGTCGCGGTTGGGGACAGGGGCCACAACATTCACAAAGTTTACAAGCAATGTTTGCGCATGTTCCAGGACTTAAAGTCGTGATGCCAGTGACTGCGCAGGATGCAAAAGGTATGTTGATTGCGGCAATAGAAGATGACAACCCGGTTATGTTTATTGAACACCGGTGGCTTCATCATATTACAGATATAGTTTCTGAAGATTATTACACGGTACCATTGGATAAAGCCAAAGTGATGTTTGAGGGAACAGATGTAACGATAGCCGCATTCTCATATATGGTTTTGGAATCTTTAATTGCTGCAAGAGCACTTGAATCAATAGGTATCAGTGTTGAGGTGGTTGATATGCGTAGTGCAAGACCATTGGATGTTGAAACAGTTCTTAATTCTGTAAATAAGACGGGCCGATTAATTGTAGCGGATACGGCATATCAAACTGGTAATATTGCAGGAGAAGTAATTAGTCAGGTTGTAGAAAATGCTATGCAGGTATTAAAAAGTAATCCCGTTCGGATTTCGTCTCCTGATTATCCTACTCCAACTTCGCATCATATGGCTGCAGAATACTATCCATCTCCAAAAGTAATAGTTGATGCAGTTCTAAAGCTTGTTGAAATATCACAAAGTGAAATTAAATACGATGAACTCTGTGCAAGCTTTCAGAATAAAAATCCACATGATGTGCCTAATAGAGATTTTAGTGGGCCATTTTAATTAAAAATTTGTATCTCTAATTTACAATTATGCATCAATTTGCAGGCGCTATTGTAAGCGA
>JANQJZ010000026.1 GCA_028281365.1 Gammaproteobacteria bacterium
TAACAGTTCAGATGCGGCAGATAAATTGCGCTTTGAAGCATTACAGGATGACAGCCTCTATGAAGATGATCCTGATCTTCAGATCAGAATCATCTTCATAGAGGCTGTCATCCTGTAATGCTTCAAAGCGCAATTTATCTGCCGCATCTGAACTGTTAGAGATTAACTCACGCAAAAATATCTCGCGGTTACTATATAAAGAATGGATCATGAGGTGCAGCAGTTGCTTGACCTCGGTTTGAAAGCCTAAGGTTTCCTGGTTCGTTTCAACAGCCATTGTTTTGATAAACCCCTGTTACGTAATTTAAATTTATTGTGACATTTATATAAGGACAAGCCGGACAGTTTTCAAGTCCTGTAAACGTTTAACAAATCGATTTGAAAAACTACCGGGTATCCGGAATTCGAGAATTTTTACTCACGTTCAGGGGAATAATGACCAGTTTCAACTTTTGCCGGCCGATAAGAATATTCATTACTCGCTGAACGTATCGGCGAAAAACGACTCTCGACGATTTCCGGAGTCACATATCGACTGGCAGGAGTAAATTGTGTTGACGATGATCTGCTATTAGACGGTGATGAAGTGCTATAAGAATAACCTGGGCCTGACCCTGCAACTTGTCCCGGAGATGGCAAAGATAATTCTGTATTAATATCGCCAGAATTATTTTCCTGAAACTCGCGTATTAATTCTTCGGCCTTGGCCTGCTCTTCATAACTTAGTTCATCGTGATAATCCATTTTATCGTACAGATCAGCACCTGCACTATTACCCTGACCTTCACTTCGTTTTAACCAGGCTGCAGCCCTGGCTTTATCAACATCGACGCCTTCACCACCTTCCGCATGTATCAACCCGGCAGCCATACTGGCTCTACTATCTCCCTGTTTGCCTAATGCTTCATAATGTTCCAGTGCGGTCTTGTAATCGCCTTTACTGAATGCGTCATCGGCAATTTTCATGGAAGGGGTAAAACCGGTAGATTGTGTTTCTACCACCGATTGGGTATTTGTTTTTTGCTCAACTGTCCCGGTGTCTTTTTGCGATTCATATTGCTGTAATTGTTCACCAAATCCAGACTTTCCCAGTAATTCCCTTTCCGCTTCATTCAAACTTTTTACAGGGACGTCATCAAACTCTGTATCACCCGCGAATATAAGCGGACTGATAAAAACTAAACTACTGATTAAAGCTAGTCTTAGAATATTCATGAAATAGAAATATAATATTTACTGCTCGCTATATTAAAGTAATTTCCATATTACCGAATATTAAAATTTTAGAGCAAACACATTAAATATAGAGAAAAATCGCAAGAATATTGAATAATTTCTGATATTTAACTTAATTTATTGCCCTGGCTCTCTGGTCTTATTGCGTTTACCCGAATAAGGGGCAATAATTACAGACAGGTACGAAAGTCGGTCGACTCCGATGGAGGATAATTAAATGAAACGCTTCTTCAAACAACTCGGCCAGGGCATGACAGAATACATTATTATTGTTGCCTTGATCGCAATTGCAGCTATTGCAGCTTACAGTATTTTTGGTGACACAGTACGTGGTCAGGTCGGTAACATGGCAGCAGAACTCGGCGGTGGTAAAGGTACAACCAAGATGAATACGACGGGTGCAAATACAGCAGGTGCAAATAAAGCACGTCTGGGTTCTTACACCGGACAAAATAAATAAGTTCATTACTACTGATTACGCTATAAGCAAGGTTAGTTAATCGGTATATCTATTTAACATCTCAGTGGGGGGTGATGTGAGAGATGAATAATAATGAACATCACGCCAAACAATAAATTAGTAAACCGGGATTGCCAAAAAGGGCAATCCTCGGTATTCGTCATCGTTTTTATCGGTATCACTCTTCTCTCGCTCGTTTTTCTCTACAAGGCGGGCAAACTTACCAGCGAAAAAATGGAATTACAGAACGCCGCTGATGGCGTGGCCTATAGTGTTGCCGTACTTGAGGCACGTGACCTGAACTTCATGGCCTATACCAACCGCGCCATGGTCGCGAATGAGGTCGCCATTGGCCAGGCAGTAGGTCTTTCTTCTTGGGCCCGGCATTGGGAATCGATTGGCTATTATGAACATGCCCTTTGTGGGACTCGTTTTGAACCGATAGGGCGCGGTCTGCAATTACTTGCCGCGATCCCTTTTGTCGGCAGCGCACTAAACAGGATTGGTACAGAGATGATCAATCAATGCAACCAGGGACGCTTTAGCATCCGCTCAAAATCAACGCGTGATTTTACTAACCCCGGTCAATCAATGTGGACCAATGTAAACAGGGATATTGCCGTTCCACTTGCGCAACTGATAGAAAGTGCCAATCGGGGTTTGAGTGATGCACAATCGATCTTCCATCTGGGCACGCTTGCCTATGTCGCCCGGATTGTCGGCCAGGTCAGCCAGGATAATATGACCGACAATAATCCAGGAGACACACGGCTTTCACCCTATGGCCTCGCTGCCCTGCTCGGTCATCTCTACAGCTTTGGTCATATGGCACCCTATATCAATTCCTATGGTCCTGACCCAAACCGAAATACCAAACCATACATCCGGACTTACCAGCCTGCATCAAACGCTACAGCCGACCGTACCGGTTTTGAACGGTTTGCGGCCATTACCAATGCTTCAAGAGATGAGTTTGGTAAAGGCCCCCGACGCTGGGGAGTGAATCCGATTTTTGCCCAACCTGTGACGGTAAATTTGCCAATAAACTTTGGAATTTTTCAATTACGATTCTTTTTTGAATTCACCAAAGGTCTCAGCACCCCTATCGACCATCGTGCCGGTAGTGACCTGCGTTATGCCAATGACAGTTCCGGTAATCAATTTAACTGGTCCAGTGGTGATACCAATTCCGGCACCATTGCCTATACATTCAGGGTCAGACTCGAAATAGGCGTCAGATTCTGCCTGCCTGTTGTGGGTTGCACCCCCTGGGTCACGGCTGGAGCTTTTGGAGAAGTTATTATTGGTGGTCGAGGGTTACAGTTTAGTATTGGTATAACATTACCCTTTATCGGCACTATTCCAATACCTCCCATTACTATTCCACTTGGTTTGCCGGGCTTGCCAATGGGTGCCGGGGCAGCCCAAATCAATGCCTCTAATACAAACAAGCTGTTTTCTAATGATATCGATGGTATACCCAATAGCGACCAATATGGACATGCACCTTCAGGAAGCTCCGTTGCTCCAGTCGATAAACCGGCGCATGCCTATGCCTGGGATGGCAGTAACTCAGCCATCTGGTTTCCCGCAAGAACTGTTGGTAGTAATTTCAGGTGTCCACGTGCACCGGGGCCTGTGCCCCAGCCGAACTGCCGGTTACCTTCTGTCGAAGAATGGATGCCTAATTCAGAAGTTCAGAACAACCTGTATACCGGTTTAAAGCAATATAGCGATACAACATCGGCCAATGACCTATGGGGCTTTGAAGGTCCGAATATTATTATCGGCCTGGAAAAGCAAATTACCGATATCTATACACCAACCGCACCACAACCTGCAGGCCAGTTTCAATTAAATGAATCAGCCAATGCAAATAATGTTGTTAGTGCGATCGCCAAGGGTGAAGTCTATTTCAAACGACCAAGTGACGTGGACCTGTTCCGCCGCTGGGACACAAGCAAAGATGGTAGTGGCCGGTCTGCGACAATGTATGAAGAGTTTGGCAGTGCCTTTAATCCCTATTGGCAAGCAAGACTAGCGCCGACTTCCCATGCCGATCGTGCCGTTGCCGTGTCACAACAACATGGACAGGATATGGAAACCGGTAACGCGACAGCGCGTACGATCACAAGCTCATGGGATCCGGATACCTGGATTAGATAATTCATATGCTAACTAAAACAACATATAAACAATCCGGACAGGCTATGACTGAATCGGTCATCGCAGCCTCATTTGTATTGGTGCCTTTGTTTTTGTTGATCCCGTTACTTGGTAAATATATCGATCTGCACCAGACTGCAATTCAGGCAGCACGTTATGAGGCCTGGGAATACACAGTCTGGTATAGCGACCAGAACGAAGTACCACTTAATGTCGTCGATAACACCGGCACACAATTACGCTCACCAACTATACCGGTAAAAAATATTGCTACTCTACAAGCCGAGTCACGCTTACGTTTTTTCTCCCGGGAAGCGCATTCCAGAAATGCAATTGAAAGGGATTTAATCGGTGAAGGTACCTGGAATATCAGTGATGCCAATCCATTCTGGCAAGACCATGCTGATAATAGTCTGTTGGCAAACACGACATCGATAAACTCAACACTTATCAGTAATAATAATACACCAGGCAATGCGACAACGAATAACCCGAATTTTGATAATCCACTGGAGATTGATTGGCGAATATGGGATGCCGCAACCGGTGCAGGAAGTGCCATTGCCGGTTTTATTAGCGGGGCACGTCCAAGTACAACCAGCCTTACCCGGCCGGCGTTTGATGTTAACAGGTTCAGGGGATATTCACATACACAACTGCAGATACCTGTTACCAGTCAACCTGGATTGATCAACTTTGGTTCCATCTCTGGTACTTATGGTCGTGGTACGGTTGCCAATACATTTAACTTTATCTTTGGTGGTAACGCTGCTGTACTTTCTGATGGCTGGAATGCCAGCGGACGTTATCAGGTTAAACGCCAGGTTGGTGAAATGGCGATTGTCAGAAAACTGGCCTCGATCAGTGACCGCTTTAGGGGTTTAAGTGGTTACGCCAATATGACGCGTGAATTAAGCCCGCCGACACCGAATGGTGATTTTGCAGACATCATTGAATGTGGCGAAGCCCGGGGTATTGCCTGGAATACCAATCCCAATTCACCCCCACCGGGTGATGATAATGACGGTAGTCTCTGGACCGGTTATGTTGACTATGAAGCCATACACCCAGATCGTTTACATGGCTTTGGTACGAATTACACTGTTAACACAAATCACATTGGTAGTGGAACAGGACATACTTGTACTAATAACAACTGTCAATTTGCCTATGCAGATCCAAGTTATAACTACCCCTGGGCGGATCCGGCCGTCGATGATCAATTGGTAGCACCTGATGACTGCATTACTAACTAGAAGCTGTTTAGTTGTACTACTCTGCCTCGGTCTAATTACGACAGTTGGTGCACGTACACTACTGCCTGCACCACCTAAAGCGAAGATTGGCATACTTGGAAAAAAAATGACTGTTAATGGTATGCCGATGCAGATTAGACAATTTTCATCAAAACAATCTGAGCGAGAAGTTATCGAATTTTATAAAAGCCTGTGGCATGACGATGGTGAAAATGAATTCATGGGCTATCACATTTCAAAAGACCTAGAACCGTGGACCATTATCACACGCATTGAAGAAAATAAATTACTTACTGTTCAGGTAAAAAAAGACAAAGGCCGTCAATCGTCCGGTTATCTCTCGGTAAGCCCACTTGATCCAAAGTTAATCAGTAAACCCGGCGAGGACTTTCCTTTCATGAAGGGCAGTCAGGTTCTTAGCGATGTTATCTCTGAAGACTATGGCAAGAAAGGACGAAATATCCTGATCAAAAATTCGAAATCAATTGAAAGTAATACAGTCTTTTATCGTCAGTATTACCGGCGACTGGGTTGGCAAGAAGTTACAGAAATACCTGATATGGAAAAGGCCCAAGTCATGCAGTTTAAACGCCTTAATAAACACGTTACACTGGTGTTGAAAGAGGAAGCAGGCGCTACGATTATAAATTCACAAAGTGTGACTGAAGGCTTCTTTTGAGATGAAACCAAATCGAATTAAAAAAATAAACATTCGTCATTTACTCGGCCAATCGATGGTCGAATATAATGTTGTGATTCTATTCGGCATATTGACCCTGAACAGCACACCGATGCGCAATGCCGTCACAGCCGCTATGGATGCAATCCGTAACAATTACCAGGGCTATAGCTTTGCGATGTCATTAAGTGATATTCCGGACGCAGTTGATGCAAATGCATACCAGACCATGCTGGATGGGCAAAACGTTAATACGGCTATGAAAGATGTCCTGACTGACAATATTCGACTGGATAACACCCGAAACACAACAAAGTATTTGAATGCCATTTCAAGATACGAAACCTCAAACCCTGAACCAACCGCGCAAAATACCATTCTTACTGAAGCACGAAACCTCAGAAACTTGTCCGTCCCCTGAAACAACCCTAAATATATTTTATCTTAATACTTGTTAAACCTCTTTTTGTTGTTAATTACAGACAGATGCTATGTGTTTGTGCGAAAAAAGGAGTTTTCTGTCTGTTTTTTTAACCAACTCCGTATTTAACACCTCTTGTTAAGTCATAAATTTATCTATCTGATTAAAAATCAGGAATAATTCAATTAAATTATAAAGTAATTTATCAATTTAACTTTGTAAGTCATTTAATTTTTACGTCCTTTTAAATTTATTAAAAAGACAATTGGATGTTGATTGCAATAAAAAGTATTATTTCTATTGCTAATGTTTTTTGTTTCAAATTTAGATATTTAAAGGTGCATTTCAGCGAATTTAGATATCAATATTAATAACTAAAAATAACTCTGGGGAAACATGGCAGAACCTAGTGGTAGTAAAACCCTGATGATGCTGATTTCAGCAGTCGCTTTTGGCCTCGTTGCTGCTGTACTTTCTGTACTCTATTTAAAAAGTCGTGAAGCCGCGATAATCGAAAGCCTTAAAGGTGAAGAAGAAGTCATGCAAACGGTTGTTGTGGCTAACACCGGGTTACTGAAGGGTACAAAACTCCAGGAAAGTCATTTATCCACCATTGAAATGCCTGCCAAATTCGTTGCTGATTCGACCTTAACCCTGGACAACTTTGATAATTACCTTGGGCAGTTTATCTATCGGGATATAACACCAGGGAGACCGGTACTGGCAAGTGATATTGATCCGATATTCCCCAGGGATTTTTCAGATCTGATTCCTGATGGCCAACGCGCGCTTACCGTATTGGTCGATGATGTAAATTCAATATCCGGAATGTTGCGCGCCGGAAACAGGGTCGACATTTACGTCATCATCCAGTCAAAAATTACCGGTTACCAGCCTCAAGAAACAAGTGTGGACGAGTTACCGTCTTCAATCATAGATACGGCCATGGCTGCAGCACAGTCTGCGGGCTTACCAGAGGGGATCAATATACCTACAGATCAACTTAAAGGCCTGGTTAAGGTTAAGGAAAAACCCAAGGATGTAATTATGCCGGTTACACAGGATATTCGGGTACTGGCTACCGGTAGAGAGGCCTTTGATGCTTACCTGGATCAATACCAGCTTCCACAGTTCCGGGTAGAAGACGGCTTTTCTGCTATTACTTTGGACGTCACACCTAGACAAGCGGCATTACTTGCACTTGCTGATGATAAAGGCAGCTTGATTGCGATCCTGAGACATCGAGACGACAGAAGCCTGGCAGGTTTTGATGGCGTTACGGCATTTGATTTAGTTAAAGAAGCAGCAAAGATGAAAGCTCTTGCCGCAGTTAAAAACGCCGAGAAGGCAAAAGAAGATGCACTGTTGGCAGCCGGCTATACCAAGAATGCAAATGGGGAATGGGTTGATGCCAATGGCAATGTTGTTGACCCGAAAAACATTACTGTCGGCCCTAACGGTGAAATCATCGACAAAGAAAAAGCCATGCGAGAAGCCGGTTATACCAAGAATGCAAACGGCGAATGGGTTGATGCCAATGGCAATGTTGTTGACCCGAAAAACATTACTGTCGGTCCTAACGGTGAAATTATCGACAAAGAACAAGCCATGCGAGAAGCCGGTTATACCAAGAATGAAAACGGCGAATGGGTTGATGCCAATGGCAATGTTGTTGATCCAGGTAATCTGACTGTTGGACCTAATGGAGAGATCGTTAACATCGAACAAGCCATGCTTAACGCCGGCTATACCAAGAATGAAAACGGCGAATGGGTTGATGCCAATGGCAATGTTGTTGATCCAGGTAATCTGACTGTTGGACCTAATGGAGAGATCGTTGATGCAGCTGGTAACGTCATCGCAACGACAACAGATAGTGAACTGGAAATACTCCAATCCATAGAAGATTTTCTTGGTGGCGGAGCACCTATTAAATTGATTATCGGTGGAAGCAGCTCGGATGGTAAGGCCAAGACCGTAGAGTTACCGATTGAAGAAGTAGAAAATATATCCACAGAAAATATAAATTCGGTTATAGAACAGGAAGCTGAAGATGTTGAACCTTAATAATTTAAGAAACAATATGAGTAGACTAATAAAGTCATCTCTTATCGCAATCAGCTTACTATTTTTTTCAATGGCTTCTTTTGCAACGGAAGTGATCCAGGTATTTGTTGGTGAGATAAAAATTCTGGAAGTTGGTGTAATAGAGCGCGTTGCTGTTGGTAATGGAAAACTACTCAGTACATCTATGCTGGATAATGGACAGTTACTTTTATTGGCTGAGTCTGTTGGTGATACTACATTACATATCTGGTACACGGATGGTTCTGAAAGTGATCTAAAGGTTAGTGTTGTTGAAAAAGATACTGATCGACTTATGCAGGAATTACAGGAACTGGTTAGCCATCTTGGCGATATACAGGTTAAAAAAATCGGTGAACGAATTTATTTAACCGGAACAATATTAACGACTGAAGTTGAAAAACTAAAAAAAGTTAAGGAAGCCTACGGTGGAGTGATTGATTTAACCCGGGAAGAAGCACCGCCACCCTCACCTGTTTATCTTCCAGATGACAAGATGGTATTCATGAATGTGAAGTTTGCCGAGATTCGTGGCGGACTGGATGAAAATCTTGGTGTTGCCTGGGACCAGGTCATTGCCGGCCCACTTGCAGCAATCAATTATGATGCTGTAAATAATAAAACCTTTCGTCCAACCGACCCGGATAACGCACCTGCTTTTACAGGCAGCCTTATTTTAGACAAAGGCGCTCCACTAGGCTTTGTCGGACTTGCAAGCCAAATCGATTCCGTCATCAATCTTCTGGTTTCCACAAGAAATGCGATTATCCTGGCAGAACCTACACTCAGTACACGTAGTGGTGGTAAAGCAGAATTTCTCGCTGGAGGTGAAGTACCGGTAGTTTCATCAGGCAGTCTTGGATCTACCGATGTGGAATACAAAGAGTTTGGCATATTACTTGAGATTGAACCTGTCGTCGGTTATGACAATTCTATCGTCGCCAAGATTACCACTGAATCCAGTCAAATTGACCCGGACCGACCAGGTGGCGGTAGTACACCTCCCGGGTTTATTACCCGGCGTACAAGTACTGACGTACGCATGAATGATAATGAAACCCTCATCATGTCAGGACTGATTGATAAACGCCTGTCTGAAAATATCAGAAAGTTTCCTTTACTCGGAGACATCCCGATAATTGGCGAATTTTTCTTCAGGAGTACACTCGTTGATAATGACGATAATGACCTGGTGATCTTTGTTACTCCTACCGTATTTGATGCGAATTCTGACATTAATAAACGCGAAGTAGAAAAACGTCAACGAATGATCGATTCCTTTAAGAAAGCAACTGATCAGGAAGATCTTATCATCGACTAATAGTATTCGATATGTTCGACATTATTGTAAAAACCAAGGCAGGTAAAAAAGTTAAAGGGCTACGCTGCCCGACCAACGAGTGTGGCATCGGCAAAGCGGGCGGTAATCTGATACAACTCCGTGGCTGGAAGGTTGCACCTAACCATGCTGAATTTCATCGCACACCTGATGGATTATTCATAGAAGATATGAGTAACGGTAACACCCTTGTTAATGGTGAGCCTGTTGAACGATATGGACCATTAAGTTCTTCTGATGTCATCAGTATCGGCGGTTTCCATATCAGTGCCGGCATTGATGAGTCAGTTGAAGGTAATTACGTTGAAGATGTCGATGATGTTAAAACCATGATCGGTGTCCAACACCATCCCGAAATCGAGGAAGATGAAACCCTGTTCAAAAAAGAACGCTTCATGTGGCGCAACCGTTTGCATGAAGAGTTGTTACATATGATGGATCTACGTCGTACTGATATCGGCGCAATGGATGAAGATCAACTGCGTCATCATATTCAAACAATGATTGCCGAGATCATTAAGGACATGGAAGGCAAATTACCGGCGGAAGTTGATAAAGATGAACTCGCAGAAGAAGTCTTGAATGAAGCAGTTGGTCTTGGACCTTTGGAAGAACTATTAGCAAACGATGATATCAGCGAAGTCATGGTCAACCGTCATGATGAAATCTATATTGAGAAAGGCGGTAATTTAACCAAATCAAATGTCGTCTTTAGTTCCGATGATGCTGTTATGTCGGCTATTGAACGTATTGTTGCACCTTTAGGTAGACGTATTGATGAAAGTTCGCCGATGGTCGACGCCCGTTTAAAAGATGGTTCTCGTGTTAATGCGATTATTCCTCCATTAGCGATACGTGGTCCTTGCTTAACAATTCGAAAATTCTCCAAACAAAAACTCTTTGCTGAAGACCTGGTTAAATTCGGTGCGATCAACGAAGCAATGGTTGAATTTTTAAAGATGGCCGTTGAACATCATAAAAATATAGTTGTGTCTGGTGGTACCGGTAGTGGTAAAACAACCTTATTAAATATTCTTTCTAACTTCATTCCATTTACAGAACGCATTGTCACCGTTGAAGATGCGGCAGAATTACAATTGGCTCAACCGCACCTGGTTAGTCTCGAAGCACGTCCACCAAATATGGAAGGTAAAGGTGCGATACCAATACGTGATCTGGTCAAGAACTGTTTACGTATGCGACCTGATCGAATTGTTGTTGGTGAATGTCGTGGTGGTGAGGCACTGGATATGTTGCAGGCTATGAATACCGGTCATGACGGTTCATTAACCACAGGTCATGCCAATACGCCCAGGGACATGATTGCGAGACTGGAAGTGATGGTATTGATGTCTGGTATGGATTTACCGAGCAAAGCCATCCGGGATCAGATTACTTCTGCTGTCGATATAATTGTCCAACAAACGCGCTTCACTGACGGTAGTCGACGTATTGTTAATATCACTGAGGTCACAGGCATGGAAGGTGAAATTATTCAACTGCAGGATATCTTTCGTTATCAACAGGAAGGCTTCGATGAAAACGGTAAGGTCAAAGGTTACTTTCATGCAACCGGCAGTATCCCCGAGTTCTATGAGGATCTGCGTTCACGTGGACTCCCTGTCGATATGAGTATCTTTAGTGCTAACTAATGGAATTTATCTATAACCTGGCTGGCGATACAACATTCTTGCTGACTGTCGTCAGTGTTTTTGTTAGTACTACCCTGTTTATGTTCTGGCTGATGTCGCAAGGCCAGAAATACATGACTTCCTATAAGGAGACATTTACCGAGAGTGCGAGTGCCAACATGGGCGATATGTTCATGTCAGTTGACGTCAATCGATTATTTCAATTAAACCTGATTGCTATTTTCCTTATGCCTGCTCTCGTCTGGTTTTTACTGGGTGACCCAATAACGACAATTGCTGTTTTTTGCATGATCGCATTTATGCCAACATTGATTTATCAAAACATGCGTAAAAAACGCTTACGTCGTTTTGAAGAACAGTTACCTGATGGCTTGATTATGTTATCGGGTGCCATGCGTGCCGGTGCGAGTTTAAACATTGCGCTGGAAAGTCTGATCAAAGAACAACCCGCACCACTCAGTCAAGAGTTTGAATTGTTTATGCGTGAACAACGTATCGGTACTGACTTTGATGTTTCATTACAACATATGGAAAAACGATTACCGATACAGGACTTCGCTATGTTGTCATCTGCAATGCGCATTAATCGAGAGATCGGCGGCAATCTCGCAGAGATCATGGAGTCACTTGGTGACACCTTGCGTCGTAAACATCAGATGGAAGGCAAGATTGAGAGCTTGACTGCACAGGGGAAACTACAGGGAATAGTAATGACAGGTCTGCCCGTGTTATTGGCCGGTTTACTTTATTTACTTGAACCGGCTTCAATGGAAAAATTATGGACAACAACTGTTGGCTGGATTGTATTAGGTGTGATCATTTTTATGGAGGTCATGGGCTATATCATGATCCAGAAAATTACTGCTATTGATGTTTAGTTATTCAGGTAAGCAACGATGAATGATCAACAATTACTAGCAGCATTAGAAGGACAATCGATCTCAACCATTTATTTTATTGCGTTTTGTACCGGCATGTGTGTCTTTCTTTCTTTTCTTACCGTACGGGCACTTTATTTAATGGTTGACGAAGAAGACCGGACTTATATGGACCCACTGCCACCGGGGTTAAAACTCATCTGGCCATTCGTACAAATCATCAGTCATTTTTTCTGTTCGTTTTTGCCCTATGAGATGATGGAACGTATAGAGAAAAAACTGCAATACACAGGTATTTCCTATTTACTCATTTCAGAGCAATTTGTCGCACTCCGTATTGTCAGTACCTTCATTGGTTTCTTTGGAGGAATCTTTGCAATAAATGCATTGGGTAACCCACAACCTGTCGTGGTGTTAATAACAACACTGATTGGTTTTTTTCTACCCGATTTCTGGTTGAGTGATACGCGCAAACGCCGGGAAGCTGACATTATCCGTGCAATGCCGGTCTACCTGGATTTCATTACCATGGCAGTGCAGGCAGGTTTAAACCTTCAAGGTGCATTAGGACAGGCAATGGAGAAAGCACCACCAAGTGCATTACGTAATGAATTTGGCACCGTGTTACGTGATCTACGTGCTGGCCTGACCCGCGCGGATGCACTGCGACGTATGGCCGATCGATTAGACATAAAAGAAGTCACCAGTTTTGTCAGCGCGATGATTCAGGCAGAGAGGATGGGTGCCAGCCTTGCGACGGTTCTTGCATTACAGGCTGAACAACGCCGTTCCGAACGATTTCAACGCGCAGAAAAACTGGCGATGGAAGCACCGATTAAACTGGTATTTCCATTGATTGTATTTATCTTCCCTGTCACATTTATCGTACTTGGTTTTCCAATCGTGATGAAATTTCTCGCAGAAGGCACATTGTGATCCACGGGACGATTTACAATCATCAAAATCAACAATTAATCTTACCTAATGTTATGAAGACCACGTCCGTAATCGAACGTATGCGTGGTTTACTTTACAGGAAACCTTTAAACGAGAACGAAGCCTTGCTTATCCAGCCCTGTTCATCAATACATACAATCGGCATGAAATATGATATCGATGCAATCTTTCTGACCAGGGACTTACAAGTAAAAAAAATATTCAGTCACCTAAAACCCTGGCGCTTTGCCATGTCGTTCGGTGCAGCCATGGTACTGGAAGTGATTGCAGGAAATGCGGATAAGATTGGTTTGGGGGAAAATATGGTTTTGCAATGGGAAACAAATTAATCATGCTAAAAAATTTATTGTTAATAATAAGTCTTATTTTTATTACTGCCTGTAATGTACAAAATACAAAACCTGTATCAGATACAGAAGCAGATGCAGAATTGCAAGAGCTGGTTGCGCTGCGGCAAAAGGCAGATAGTTACTATCACAATGCAGACTGGCCTAATGCCATTACTCATTATGGTGAGTTAATACAACAAGTCCCAAAAGACGCGGAAATCTGGTTTCGACTCGGCAATGCTCATGCCAGGCTGGATCAGACAAGTTCCGCACTTCAGGCCTACCAAAGAGCAATCAATCTTAATCCCAGCAACAGCAAGGCCTGGCATAATATGGGTATTATTCAACTTAAATTGGCGACCAATACCTTTGTCAATATGAAAAATTATTCAAGCGCAGGTGACCCATTACATGAACGTGCCAGTCAGGTTGTTGATGCAATATCAGAATTGTTACATCAGGATTTTGGTATAGAATCTAATGAATAACAATGTATAGATTTTATCGACAGAACGGGCAAAGTATGACGGAATTTATAATCGTCTTCCCCGTTATGTTTATCTTGATCTTTGGTGCATTACAGATTGCCTTTCTATACCACGCCAAAACCACATTGAACTATGCCACTTTTCTTGCCGCACGTTCCGGTGCGGTCAGTAATGGACACCTCGGTATCATGGAAAATGCACTCGCCAGAGGAATGGCACCTTTATATTCACATTGTGATAACGCTGCAGAAGTCTTGCGCGCACGGGATCAAGTCCGTACAGAAATTCAAAATGGTTTTGCCTTTATTGAAATCCTTAACCCGCCTGTAACTGCCTTTGGCAATCCGATATCACCTGCAGCGAGAAGCGGTGTCAGATCGGGAGACCGGGCATTGAGAATGAATATCAATGGTACCCCCGATACCGTGATCCCAAATGACAGTTTAATGTATCGTCCAACCAATCCTGGTCTTTCATCAGGCCAATCGATCCAGGATGCAAATATTTTAAAGATCAGGGCGCATTATTGTTATCCGCTGTATGTGCCTTTTATTGATAATTTACTGGTCAGGATCATGACCCAGGCCCAGAATACCGACAATACCAGCCCCGATTACTGTCCGGAATGTCAGGGTTTATATCAGAATGCAGGTACTTTCGAACGGGGTTGTCTCGATAATGATCGTTTTCCACTTAATTCACAGGCCATAGTTCGCATGCAGTCACCAGCAATTCAATCCGCAATGGATCCAACCGTCAGTTCAATGTATCCAGGTCCTGCAGCAGCCAATACCGTCATCGCATTTACCCCGGCCAACTGTCCTTAATGCAAACAACCAAAGACAAACAACACACACCTGTTATGCAGCAATATCTCGGCTTTAAAGCCGAGTATCCGGATATGTTGCTATTCTTCCGCATGGGTGATTTTTATGAATTGTTTTATGACGATGCAAAGAAAGCAGCTCGTCTTCTTGATATCACACTAACTAAAAGAGGTAAATCTGCCGGTGAAGCGATACCGATGGCAGGTGTACCCTTTCATGCTGTCGATAATTATTTATCACGCTTGATTAAACTTGGTGAATCCGTCGTTATCTGTGAACAGATTGGTGATCCAACTTTATGCAAAGGGCCTGTCGAAAGAAAAGTTGTACGCATACTTACACCGGGCACTATTACTGATGATGCCTTATTAAATGAACGAACCAGCAATACACTTCTTGTGATTTATCAAACTAAAACAAAAACCGGTTTGGCAAGCGTGGAACTTGGCAGTGGTTATATCAATCTGTCAGAAGCCGGTAATGAAACTGATATTGGTGATCTAATAGCACAGCATCAACCTGCCGAGATACTTGTTAGCGAAGATTCAACCCTGGAAGAAAAACTGACCGGTTTTAAATGTATAACAAAACGACCTGAATGGCATTTTAATGAACGCACAGCAGAGCAATGTATAAAAGAACAATATAAAGTACAGGACCTGAATGGATTCGGATTGCAAAATTTAAAACCTTCAATCTGTGCATTAGGCTGTTTGATTCACTATTTAAATGAGACACAAAAAACAGTGTTGTCTCACTTACAACTTCCAAAGTTATATCAAACCGAAAATATCATTCAAATCGACACTGTCTCACGACGTAACCTGGAACTTGAAACCGGGTTAATGGAAGAGAACTCACATACATTACTTAACGTCATTGATACCACGTCAACAGTAATGGGTGGACGCTTGTTACGGCGTTGGTTACTGCAACCGATAAGAAACCAGGAAACTTTACACTTACGTTACGATGCAGTAACGCAATTATTGCATAATCATCGACACAGCGATTTTCATGAAGATATGCGCGGGATTTGTGATATCGAACGTATTATGACCCGCGTCGTATTAAAATCAGCAAGACCACGAGATCTGATACAACTGCGTGATAGCCTGGAACAGTTACCATCAATTAAAGAAAAACTTATTCATATCGATAGTCCGAAATTAAATGAATTAAACAAGGACATAAATGAATTTCCGGAACTTGTTAATACGCTTATCCGTGCAATGGTCGATGAACCACCTGTTACCATTCGTGATGGTGGGGTTATCGCTGATGGTTATGATGCTGAACTGGATGAATTACGCCGCTTAAGTAATGATGCAAGTCAATTTCTTGCTGATCTGGAAGCACAAGAAAAACGGCGCAGTAACATCCCCGGGTTAAAAGTCGGGTTTAATCGCGTTCATGGATACTACATCGAGATCAGTCGACAGCATTCAAATGATGTTCCTGAGGATTATAGCCGTCGACAAACACTCAAGGCGACTGAACGCTTTGTTACTCCAGAACTAAAAGACTTCGAAAATAAAATCCTGAGTGCCCGTGAAAAATCATTGGCAAAGGAAAAACAACTCTACGACGCTTTACTTGATCAAGTCGCAACATACATTGAAGTATTACAACGTTGTGCAATTGCACTGGCCGAGCTGGATGTTTACTTAAGTTTTGCAGAAGTCGCTGAAACACTAAACTTTACGGCACCTGAGCTCAGTGAAGAAAGAGGAGTTTTTATTGAAGCAGGTCGACATCCTGTTGTTGAACAAATTCAATCCGAACCTTTTATTGCAAATGATCTGTCACTCGATGACTCAACACAGATGCTAATCATTACCGGTCCAAACATGGGTGGAAAATCGACCTACATGCGACAGACAGCATTGATTGTCATCCTGGCCCATATTGGCAGTTTCGTCCCTGCTAAAAAAGCCATCATCGGACCTGTCGATCGTATCTTTACCCGTATTGGCGCCGCAGATGACCTGGCCAGTGGTCGATCAACGTTTATGGTAGAGATGACGGAAACGGCCAATATTCTGAATAATGCAACTGAATATAGCCTGGTATTAATGGATGAAATCGGCAGAGGTACCAGTACTTATGACGGCCTGGCGTTGGCATGGGCTTGTGCGACGCACCTCGCTCAACAAACCAGGTGCTATACCCTGTTTGCAACACATTATTTTGAAATGACCGGTTTACCTGAAACAGAAAGCAATGTTCAAAATGTACATATGGATGCAATTGAACATGGCGATGAAATTGTATTTTTACATACTGTAAAAGAAGGACCCGCTAATCAAAGTTATGGTATCCAGGTTGCTTCATTAGCAGGCATTCCCAAACAGGTTATTGCCATGGCAAAACAGCGATTACAAAATATTGAATCCATTACTCCTGTATCAACACCTGAAACTTCACAATCGGATTTGTTTAATAAAAATCCACTTGCAGAGAAACTTGATTCCATTGATCCTGATTCAATCAGCCCACGACAGGCGTTAGCTCTTTTATATGAATTACGTGCAATGATTGAATAATGATGCCAAACTAGGCATCAATAATACAAAACCAATTTGTTTTCATGCTTAGTGCTTCCCGCATAAAAGAACTGACGTTATTCGACTTCAAACACTCTTTAACAAGCCTAAAAAGCCTGGCTTATATTATTTCTTATTTTTTCTTTTGGTATTTAATCCTGGCTAATATTACCGAGCATGCTGTAGATTGGTTAAATAGTGTACAAGGATTATTCTTTGCCAGTTGGTTGCTGGATAATCAGGAACTGGCATATCAACTGTTTGTTAACAGACCTGCCAGTTTATCAGTCTATATGCTTGTTTCATTAACTGTAACGCCCATGTTTATTTTATTAGCCGCCAACAACCAATTATCCAGTGATGCATCAAGTGGCGCATTCAGGTTTATATTAACCCGGGCAACCCGAACAGAATTATATATGTCACGTTATATCGCTGTTGCACTGCTGGTGTTAATCAGCATATTTATCACTTCAGTTTGGGCAACAGTACAGGCCTATATGAATAAGGGAGAAGGACTTGAGGCAATAGTTATTTTTGGAATACAAACTTTTATTATTGTTTTTATTTACAACCTGCCCTTCATAGCGTTTATGTCGTTAATTTCTGCAATTACTAAAACAGCTTTTGGATCATTTTTTCTGGGGATGATGTCATATATTGTCCTGTTAATGCTGAGTTTGTTATTAAAAGATGATTTTAGTTATGCAACATACATCATTCCAAGTGGAATAAAACCTACTCTTATTGATATTAACCCGACAAATATCTTGATCTCATTTACTGTTCTCATTGCTTATACTTTTTTTTATTACTTATCCGGCTGGTTTGTCTTTAAACGAAGGAATATATAAATGGGGCAACATATTAAATGTGAATCATTATGCAAACGCTATCAGGGAATTAAGGCGCTTGATAACCTTGACTTATCGTTAACGATAAATCAGCCAACAGGTATTGTTGGACCGAATGGTGCAGGAAAATCGACATTATTCGCAATTCTTTGCGGGTTTATAAAACCAAGTTCGGGGAAAGTATCGGTCCTCGATAACTGCCCTGATTCATCGATCAATAAAGGAAAAATTTCCCTGTTGCCGCAAGATACTTCTATGTTTAGGGCAATTGATGTTAATTCTCAATTAAAACATTACGCACGACTCCAGGGTTTGGGAAAAAAGGAGACTGCGTTGGAAGTTGATCGAGTACTAGGTTTGGTGAATGCCAAAGATTTCTCGAAACAATATCCGGAAACATTAAGTTTTGGCCAACGTAAACGGGTTATGTTGGCACAATCACTGATAGGAAAGCCGAACCTTATCTTAATGGACGAACCGACATCAGGACTTGACCCCGTCGCTGCAACAGAAGTGCGTGGCATATTGCGGCAACTTGGTACTGAATACAGTGTTGTAATCAGCTCCCATAATCTGACTGAGATTGAAGATATCTGCAACGATATCGTTATATTAAATAAAGGAAAATTAGTAACACATAATAAACTGTCTGAACTCACCCAATCCAGCCAATGTTTTAGCCTTCGACTGGAACAGCCTGTAGAAACGGGTATAAACGAATTTCTTATTAATATTCAAGGCATTAACAAGATTGAAAAGGATAATTCGGACGCAAAATCTTACCTTATCCATTATCATGATATTCCTGCTGAACAACTTCAAATCAGGATATTATCTCAGCTAAGTGAACAAAATATTTCCGTGGCAGAACTTAAAAAAGGAAAGGCCCTGGCAGACGAGATTTCAGAAATAATAAAAAGTAATAATTAAATAATAATTTAATTTAAAACGGGGACTTTTTTGCCACAACAAGAACGAGTATGATTGCGTTCTTTTCATTAATATCAAAACCATAGGAATAAACTTATGCCATTTGTTGTTACTCAAAGTTGCATAAAATGTAAATACACAGACTGCGTAGAAGTATGCCCAGTAGATTGTTTTCATGAAGGGCCAAATATGTTAGTTATTGACCCGGACGAATGTATTGATTGCACCCTGTGTGAACCGGAATGCCCGGTGGAAGCCATCATGGCCGATGAAGATGTGCCTGAGGATTTACAGGAATTCATTGAACTGAATGCTGAATTATCAAAAGACTGGCCGGTTATTAATGAAATGAAAGACGCGCCAGCAGATGCTGATGAATGGAAAGACAAAACCGGCAAGATCGAACATCTGGAACGCTAATACTCAGGGACAGACTTGAGTCTGTCCCTTGTCTATAAAGATCGCCCTATCCTCTTACTTTAACTAAATGAATTACAGGAAACGAACCGGACATTAGCATAACGGTTTTAATTGATTTGCACTGAACTTAAAGCAAAGATAAAGTCTACTATTATTAAGAAAGCAACTTCCTAACAAGTGGCTTAAATCTCGATAAAAAACCATTGGCAAAATTATATGTCTGGAAAAACCAGGTCGATAATATTCACATCTGTACTCCTTTTAGTTATAGATCCGGTTTATGCCGAGGTGTATAAATGGGTTGATGAAGATGGCAATGTTGTTTATGGCGATAAGCCGGTATCAAAAGATAAAGCTGACAAGGTAGAGATAAAAAAAACACCGAAACAGGATGCGTCAATCAAGGAACGACAAAAGAAACAACAAAAATTACTCGACGTATTACAGGACGAAAGGGATGAGAAAATAGCAGCTGAGGAAGAGGAACAGAAACGAATCGCTGAACAGGAACAGGAATGCGCAAGAGTCAGAAAAGAATTAAACGAAATGAAACAGGCAAGTTTTCTCTACGAGGAAACAGACGATCCAAATAATCCTAAAATTATCTCAGACGAAGAACGCGAGGCTGAACAAGAACGGTACGAAAACTTTCTTGATGAGAATTGTTAATGAATTAACGACAGGCGAGATCTTTTTTCTCTTCGTCCTCCTCGCCTTCCCTTAACGGATAAACAGAACCACTTCCGCCCCCGTTATACTCTGTATCACCTAACTCATCCTGAAATTCATTCAATACAATAACATTATTGGTTCCATCAACTGTCGTTGATGAACCGGCAATATCAATCGTGACATCCATTGAGTTGTAGTTAACAGTCGCCGAAGCTAGATCAAAAGAAGCGAATTGACCAAATATACAACTCGCACCTCCCCCGCAGGTTATACTTGGGAAACTACCGCTAGTCCCTGCGGCTGCAACAATGTTTAAATCACCATCCAGAAAAACATAATTACTGACATTTATAATGTCAAACAAAGAAGCACTATCGATTTCCAGGATCGTGGTACTACTTGGGAATAAATTCAGATCACCGGTAATGGTTAATGTTCCTGGAGATGTACCCGGTGCGAGTGTTGCACCGTTACCAACATTGACATCGCCTGTCATCGTTCCAGCACCATTTAATATAGCACCAGCATTGAAATTAAATACACTGGCAATCACCGTACCACTGGTAGGCACTGAAAGTGAGCCATTCACGACAATCGCATCACTTGGCGTATTGTAGGTACCGTTAACGATTAATGAACCATCGACTGTGGTAGTACCGGCAGCGTCTATGGTGCCTGATGAAATAGTGAGAGATGCACCGGGATCAATTGTGGGTGTGGAAATTCTAAGGAGAGTACCACTATTAGAAAGTGTTGTCGGGGCTGAGACAGTTGTTGTACCCGTTGTTGTAAACGACCCGGATTGCACATCGAGGCTACCACCTGTGAAGTTAACATTGGGTAGTGAAAATGTAGGGCCATCTAAAACACGTGTGCCTGAACCGGCAATAGACAACGTTGCACCTGATATTAACTGAACCGTTCCCCCTGGTTCATCAATGGTACCACCGTTCCAGATAACATTACCTCCCAAAACTTGTAAGGTATAACCATTACTGGCTTGTAATTTGCTGCCTTCATTTAGTGTTAGTGTTGCTGCACCGGTATTATTGGTAATCCTAAACGTACTACGATTTGCATCGATAGTGCCGTAATTATCGATCGTTGCAACAACCTCCCTGAGATTACCGCTCGCGTTAAATCCTGATCTAATTATACCGGTACTACTGTTCGTTAACGTACCATTGGTCAACGTAAATCGGTTATCCCTGTTTGAAGTATTGATAATAATTCTACCGTCATTGGTAAAAGGTTGGTCAACCGTCATAAAGGAAAATCCTGTAAAACCGGAAACTGAAACCAAACCGTTTGTACGATTAAAGAATGGACCATTAATAAACGACGTATTTGTCGTATTAGATGCAGTTGGATGATACAAGTCACCATTATTATCTAACGTCACATTGGTATCGATATCATCATTTAATAACTCGAATGCATTAAATGAATTTGCATTATTAAATATCGTTGCACTGGTTGGACTTGAGATTAAAACATCATCAACGATTGAACCAAATTCAATCTTCATTCCACCAGCAGGTATCGTAATGTCGCTAACCAAATTTAAAGTTGTGTCCCCACCAAACGAGACTCTTGATCGGGTAGCATTCGTTGTTCCGGTACTCGTACCGGTAAAAGTTGTACCACCACCGATACGCACTGCATCGGTAGTATTACAGCCACTGCAATTTACGGCCAGCAGCTGTCCTGTTGCAACATCAATCTCGCCACTGGTTGTATCAAATGTGCCGGAATTATTAAGATTAGTACCGTTGTTGATATCGAGTAGACCTTGATTGTCGATGGCAGCATTGATAGCTGAGAAAGTGGTGGTATTGTTTGTTTCAATCTCACCTATGTTCGTCAATGTGCCATTGCTTACCGTTAAAGTAGCGGCCCTGCCATTACTATTGGTTAGAACAAGATAACCATCATTGGTAAAACCCTGGTCAACAACCAACGTGGTGGGGAAAAAGAATCCGGAGTCAACAAACAATCGCCCGGACGCACGGTTAAATAGAGGTCCATTAATATTTGTTAAATTGGAACCGCTACTGAATGGAACATTGACATTAACCTGACCTAGATTATCCAGGGTAACATTACTGGTAATCGTGTCGCTGGTGAGTTCGAGTCGATTATTATTCGTTGCATTATTGAAAATCGTGGCACTGGTTGGGCTATCAATGATGGCGTTGTCTGCTTGACCGCCAAAAAACATCATCAAGCCATCGGCAGGAATAGTGAGATCACTTAAGAGATTAAGTGTTATATCACCGGTAAAATTGACTCGTGATCTTGTGGCATTGCTTGTACCGGTACTCGTACCTGTTAGTGTTGTTCCACTCCCCATACGAACAGCGTTCGTTGTTAAACAACCACTGCAATTTACGGTCAATAATTGACCCGTTACAACATCAATCTCTCCATTTGATGTATCAAAAGTACCCGTATTGTTAAGCGTTGTACTTGCATTGATATCGATCAATCCTTGGTTATCAATATCGGCATTTATTGTCCTGAAGCCAGAAGTGTTATTTGCTTGAATTTGATTGTTATTTATTAATTTACCGCCATTGACTGTTAATGTTCCAGTTGTACCAGAATTCCCATTAACAATAAGGATTCCATCATTTGTTATTCCATTTCCAAACGTCAATGTCGAACTAAACCCAGCATTGCCAAATGCACCGATCGTACCACCCGAATTATTCGTTACGGTACCATTAATAAATGATGTATTTGTGCCTCCCACACCAAAACCACCAATGATCGCGTTGATAGTGCCATTATTTATAATGTTCGCATTTAGAGTACTACCTAAAGCATTATTGTTAGCCCTTAAATTGATCGTCCCTGAATTGCTAATTCCACTTGGAACATTAAAGATGGTGTCAAGCACAGTGAGCTGATCATTGACACCTATCGTTAAACTGGCAACGTCTTCAGAACCACCAGCAGTATCCAGAGAAACATCAGCGCCACCAGCGTTAATCTGAACTTTATGATTAAAAGCAGGGGATACCCCCAATGACCAGTTTCCATTGGTAAACCAGTTTCCAGTCACTGCTCCCGCAGTCCAGGAATTAATTAATGTATCGATAATACTGCTGAGTGTAACATCCATCGTGTTATAGGTTGTGATCATGGCCTTACCACTTGGCGGATTTTCAGTTGCAAACGTACCGTTACATGCGGTGCCACAGGTTATGATTTCAAATGTATCCGGTGCAGAAGGATTAAATGGTCCTGGCAAAATAACATTTAAAGTGCCATCAAGATTAGCCGTACCAGTAACATTGATATAATCATAACCGTTAGGTGTCACGCCCTGGTTTACACCTTCAATCTCAAAATCCAGTATTGAAGTCGAAAGCAGATCCAGATCACCCGTTATTGTTAATGTACCGGTAGATGTACCTGCCTTAATTGTACCTGCGTTATCTAGGTTACCCGTAACACCAACCACATCAATATTACCGGTACCTTGTATTGTTCCACTTGATACATTGGTAAAACTGGTACCATTGATGTCAACTATGGCTGTGATATCTATAATGCCATTATTAGTGGAAAAACTATTATTAAATTGCAGTGTGCCATTTTGTGCCTGTACGGTACCGGTATTGTGAAAAACAACATCGACAGGACTGGTACCCCCACCAGCCGACTTACGAAAGATACCGGCATTGTTAAACGTGCCACTGCCACTCGTTACATCTAAGCCAGCCGTATTTGTATTATCAAA
>JANQJZ010000064.1 GCA_028281365.1 Gammaproteobacteria bacterium
TAAGAAAGACTGCGAGGCGCATATTATTGAAACCATCAATTGTCATTTTTTAGAATTATCTCAACAAATCGTTGACGTGTATTGTAATGTATTAGTGTGACGACAGACGTAATACAAATGGACTAGACAGATGTTTTTAGGGTCTGTAATCGTATGAATTTTTCCTGAAAACCGTCAAAATGTGAACTCGGTCACATTTCATAATAGGCTATCAATAGTAAGTAAAATAGCAGCGTAACTGATCACAGACAAGGGGGATACAGAAAAGGTGAAGAGGATGCCTGTAAAAAATATTACACTGCTGAAGCTTAACTTGCCGTTCGCTGTAAATTTAATCAATGCGAAGACTAACTTATAAAAATAAAAAAGTACTTAGTCCATATGGACTAGTCCATTCGTTTTTCAGGCTGTTATAGTTAATGTATCAATTACGAATACAGTAATTTAAATACTATGGCTGGCCTGTCTATTTTAATTATTGATGACCATGATCTGTTTCGTACTGGCATGGATATGATCCTGAAACAGGATGAACGTATTGAAACAATATTAGAAGCAGGTTCCGTCATGGATGCTTTAAAACATAATCAGTCTGATATCGATTTAATCCTGTTAGATATTCAGATGCCCGGGCTTGATGGTTTGAATGGCATTAAGGTTTTAAAAGAAAATTTTGCCGTACCTATTATCATGCTCTCTGACAGTAATCTTACAGATGATATGTGCGAGGCCCTGGATTCGGGTGCAGTAGGATTCCTGCCAAAATCTTCTTCTGCAAAAATGATTATTGACGCCATCATGTTAGTCATGGATGGCACGGAATGCTTTCCGAAAGATAAAGACTTAACGAAAAAGAAAAACGATGCATCAGAAGAACTGACCTCAAGGCAACTGCAAGTATTAAGCCTGTTATGTGAAGGCAAACCAAACAAAACGATTGCGCGTGAATTGGATTTATCGGAAAACACTGTTCGTGTACATGTATCCGCTATTCTATCGATACTGGATGTATCGAGTCGATCCGAGGCAATATTGATTGCGCAAAAGCGAAAGCTAATTCGCTTAAGTTAGTTAAATAAAAAAGTGTGTGATTTATTAAAAGAAGATTAAGGAATTTTAACTTTTATTAATTTACCAATTAAACGACGGAACGGTCCTTTTAAATTATCCCGCGCATACTGAGTTACTTCTTCCAAGTTGTCTGGTTGACCAACGACGATAACACCGACCATGCCAAAGCCGATGTGTGGTTCACACACGTAAGCATAAATACCTTCGACACCCAGGGTTACTTTCAGATTTTCGCCTAGAGCACTACGCCAGGGTTTTGCCCCCTCCGGGATCAATCCTTCAATAGAAACCGTGTTATGTGATGTCATGTTGACCCACCGCACAGTATCACCCGGATTAATATAAATTGTATCCGGTTTGAAGATACGGGCCTGGGCATTAATGGTATGCGTTTGTGGATTGATATTTGCTGCTGGTGCAGCAGTTTCTTCCTCTACTGATTTAGTTATTGCAGCGGGTGTTGCCGCTGGTGCTTCAGTATAAGGCCAGTCTTTATAAATTGTTTCCTGATAGACAACGCCATTAGGAATATAAACGATGGCGCTTGAAGTTTGGGATTGTTCTTCAACAGATTTTAAATCAGTAACAGGAACTTCTGCAGGAAGATGAATTGCTTTTTCTTCAGTTGCTTCCGTTGTTTGTTTATCCTGTGGTGCTTCACTGTCTCCACAGGCATATAGAAAAGTAACAGACAAAGAAGTTAATAAAATAAATTTTAAATAATAAAACATTCCAGTTAACCCCTTTGCCCGTTATCATGTTCAGATCAATTGTAAGGCCAGTTGGCATAGATTTCGTCTTGATAAACAACACCCTCTGCTCTCTCGAAATCCATTGAAGACGAAGCACTGGTAGCATTTGCTGCCGGAGCAGGCGCTGATGCAGCAGGTGCTGATGCAGCCGGAGCCTGGGCACTACCGCTATCACTGTCACTACAGGCAGACAAACCAAGGCAAAATACAAATATCGAACAAAGAATACGTGTTAAATAAGACATTTTCTCCTCCACAAGTTGAACTTATCATTAATACATTAACATAATCATTTTACTATGAGTTAATTTCAAACCGGGTAAAATTCTCTTTTTTGAACAATATCCCATTTATTCTACATGTATGGCACTTTTAAATATGGATAAAAATAAAACTTTGTCATTCTGCAACAGCAAATGGGATTCATCCGTAATTCCTGAACTGGTTGATTACATCCGTATACCCAACAAATCACCTGCCTTTGATCCACACTGGCAAGAACATGGTTACATGGATCAGGTCGTCGAACAATTTGTTAAATGGTGTCAATCACAAAATATTAAAGGTATGCATTTAGAAGTTGTTCGACTTCCGGAGCGTACTCCTCTTATATATATAGAGATAGAGGGCAACATTAGTAATACTGTGTTGCTGTATGGACATTTAGACAAACAACCGGAGATGTCCGGCTGGAGAGAAGGACTTGGACCATGGTTACCTATAATAGAAGATGATAAATTGTACGGAAGAGGTGGCGCTGATGATGGTTATGCCACGTTTGCTTCTTTGCTGGCAGTTAAAGCATTACAAGATCAGGACATTCCTCATGCCCGTTGTGTCGTAATTATTGAAGCCTGCGAAGAAAGTGGGAGTTATGATCTTCCATTTTATATTGACCATTTATCTGAGCGTATAAATAAACCGGATTTAGTGATCTGTCTGGATTCCGGTTGTGGTAATTATGATCAACTTTGGTCAACTACATCATTGCGTGGATTAATAGGAGGCACACTAAAAATTGATGTTCTCAATGAAGGCATCCACTCGGGCGATGCCAGTGGTATTGTTCCTTCCAGTTTCCGTATTCTTCGACAATTACTCGATCGCATTGAAGACCCGGTAGCAGGAAAACTACTGGACGATGTATTTTATGTTGATATCCCTGACAAACGAATCGAGCAAGCACAACATGCTGCAAATATGATGGGTAAAGATGTGTACAAACGTTTCCCTATTAAAGAGGGAATGCATATGATTGAAAAAGATCCTGTTGATTTAATTTTAAATAGAAGCTGGCGACCTGCACTTTCCTATATTGGTATTGGTGGAATGCCGGATATTGAATCCGCCGGTAATGTATTACGTCCTTTTACATCAATAAAATTATCCATGCGTTTACCCCCAACCTGTAATGCAACTATAGCAAGCGAAAGATTAGAAGAACTGTTGGTCAATGAACCACCATACGGAGCGAAGATTAGTTTTATTCCCGATTGGGCTGCAAATGGATGGATGGCACCGGAAGTTGCACCCTGGCTGGAACAAGCAATGGATGAAGCTTCATTAAATTATTTCGGTAAACCTGCGGTACATATGGGTGAAGGCTGGTCAATACCATTTATGGGAATGTTGGGTGAAAAATTTCCTGATGCACAGTTTTTAATTACCGGTGTACTTGGACCCGGTTCTAATGCGCACGGACCGAATGAATTTTTACATATCCCTACAGCAAAAAAACTGACCTGTTGTATAGCAGAGATTATTGCCAAACATTATTTGTACGTGAAAAGTTAAAAGTGAAGAGTTAAAACATTGCGCTGGTTATATTATCAGAGTCGATTTGTATCATCTTCGTGTTTCAGATCATATACTTTTCACCTTTCACACTTTTATGTGCGCTGATTATAAAAATCAAAAAACCCTGAAAGATTGGGATATAAAACAATCAAAAAATCTTTATCACATATCGGCCTGGTCTAAGGGTTATGTGGATATTAATGAAAAAGGTAATGTAACGATAAAACCAACCCGTACCGATGCTGATATTGATTTATTAAGACTCGCTGAACAACTTCAAACCGAAGGATTAAACCTGCCCATCCTTGTACGTTTCACTGATATTCTTAAAGACCGGGTTAATTTGCTCGTGCAAGCCTTCCGGAATGCAATGCAGAAGCATCAATATTCTGCAAACTATACTGCAGTTTATCCAGTTAAAGTAAATCAACAACGGCGCGTTATTGAAGATATTGTTGCCGCAGGTAATGGTAATGTTGGTCTTGAAGCAGGCAGCAAGCCGGAGCTATTAATTGTAATCGCGCTTGCACAACGAGGCAGTACTATTATTTGTAATGGCTACAAAGATCGTGAATATATACGACTGGCCCTGATTTCCAAACAACTTGGATTCAATAGTTATATTGTTATTGAGAAACTTTCAGAATTAAAACTGGTTATTGAATGTAGTAATGAACTCCGGATAAAACCGCAACTTGGTTGTCGAATTCGCTTGTCATCGATTGCTAAAGGGAATTGGCAAAATACCGGTGGGGAAAAATCAAAGTTTGGTTTACATACCAATCAAATAATCGATGCTATTGATATACTCAGGCAAAATAATTTACTTCAGTCTCTAAATTTGTTGCACTTCCATATCGGCTCCCAGGTAACTGAACTGGAAGATTTTAAAACGGGTTTAAATGAAGGTGCGCGCTATTATGCTCAATTAAAAAAAATGTCGATACCGATTACTACGATTGATATTGGTGGTGGTCTGGCTGTTGATTATGAAGGAACACAGTCAAATCGAATGTACTCAATGGATTACACGATCAATTCCTATACTGAAACTGTTATTAATATATTTAAAACAGTTTGTGATAACGAAGATCTGGATGTGCCTTCGATCATTACTGAATCAGGACGAGCTATGACAGCCCACCACGCCATGTTAATTACAAATATTATTGATATTGAAGAACCGATCAATTCAGAGTTAAAAAATAAAAACAATAACCGGGATAAAACTATCCGGCAACTATGTGAATTATATGAAAGCTGTAATGCGAATGAGATAGAGGTTCAATATAGAAAAAATGATGATCTCTATGAACAAGCGCGACAAAAATTTGCAGCGGGTCAAATTAACCTGCAACAATTGGCAGATGTGGAAGGTTTCTATTATGCTATTTGTAAAAGGCTACTTGGTCTTTTAAGTAACAACGATCATTATTTGATCGAAAAATTACGCGATAAACTTACCGATAAATACTTTTGTAATTTTTCCCTATTTCAAACCATGCCTGATACCTGGGCAATTGATCAGATATTTCCGATCCTGCCATTACAACGCTTGAATGAGAAACCGGATCGGCGCTGTACAATCCAGGATCTAACCTGTGATTCGGATGGCCGTATTGATAATTATGTCGATGGTGAAGGGATACAAACGAGTTTACCAATTCATTATATAAAGGATGGCGATAATTATTTGATTGGTATTTTTTTACTCGGTGCCTATCAGGAAATACTTGGCGATATCCATAACCTTTTTGGTGATAGTGCTTCTGTTAATGTCGAATTGAACAGGGACAATGAAATTAAGCTAAGTGAAATAGATTTTGGTGACAAAGTTTCTGATCTGTTTCAGACAATACATATTGAATCTGAAAAACTTAAGCAACGTTACAATGATTTAATACAACAATCTGAATGTAGTGAACAAAACAGGATAGACTACCTGAATCATTTAGTTGACGGGCTGAATGGTTACACCTATTTAGAGAATGGTTAGGTGAACCGTGAAGCGTTATATGTGAAAAGTAATAAAACTGTTGTTGACATTTCACTTTTTACCTTACAGTTTATTTGGTATTAGATTGAGAGAATAGGCTATGAAAACTGGTGTTATTGGTTTAGGCGCGATGGGTGCCAATATGGCAAGGAATCTTGCTAAAGCAGGATTTCTGGAAACTGTTTTTAATCGAACTACTTCGACTGGCGAATCGTTGGCAAACAAATGTAAATGTACATTGGCCCCATCACCTGCTGACCTTGCTGAACATTGTGAGTTAATTATTGTATGTGTATCACGTGATGAAGATGTATTGGAAATGATTAATGCAATAAAGACCAGTGTAAAACCAGACACAATTGTAGCGGATACATCAACAGTCAGTGCGGAAACTGCAAAACAGGCATATTCATTATTAAAAGAAGCCGATGCACATTTTCTTGATTGCCCGGTATCTGGCGGCGTTGAAGGCGCAAAGAATGGAACACTGGCAATGATGGTGGGTGGAGATGAAGTAGTATTAGAGAAAGCACGATCTACCCTGGATGCTATTGCTGGAAACATTGTTTACATTGGCTCAAGCGGATCAGGACAAGCAACCAAAGCAGTTAATCAAATCATGGCGGCGGGTATCAATCAGGCCGTTACTGAAGCATTGGCTTTTGGAAAAGGCATGGGGTTACCTATGGATAAGGTCGTCGATATTGTTTCTACAGGTGCAGCGGGCAACTGGTTCCTGGAGCATCGTGGTAAGACTATGTTGGCGGGAACCTTCGAACCCGGTTTTAAGTTAAGTCTGCATCACAAGGATCTCTCTATCTGTCAGGACATGACTAAATTATTCAGTGAAAATGCCTTACCTGTTATTGAGATGACTTTGTTACATTACCAACGCCTAATGGAACAAGGCTATGGTGACGAGGACATCTCGGCATTATTCCGTCTTAAATTACAAAATCTGGGGTAGATAACGCTCCCAAACCCACTTAACCGGAACTGTTTGGTTCATTTTCAGTCGATCTGAAAATTGACGGTCTGCATTTTTTATGGAGAATAGTGCGGCTTGCGGACCGAGGGTTCCGCTACAAGACGTAATATATAAGTATAAATAGTAGTTTTTGAGGAGTATCTCTACATAATAGCCATGTCTGAAGCGATCAAGGTTAAATCGTTAACGAAGTCTTTCGGGCCAATTCATGCGGTTCGTGGCATCTCGTTTGACGTCAATAATGGCGAGGTGCTTGGCTTTTTGGGTCCGAATGGTGCCGGGAAATCTACAACAATGAAGATGATTACCGGTTTCCTCGAACCCACTTCCGGTAACGTTGAAGTCAATGGATTTGATGTTTTGGAAAACCCTTTGGCAGTAAAAAAATCGATTGGATACCTGCCTGAAGGTGCCCCTGCATATGGCGAGATGACAGTAAAAAGTTTTCTTAATTTTATTGCAGACATCCGACAACTCACCGGTAAAAATCGAAAGAAACGTATTGATGAAGTAATCGATATTATTAATATAAAAAGCGTCATCGACCAGACTGTTGAAACCTTATCCAAAGGATATAAACGAAGGGTCGGTCTGGCACAAAGCATCTTGCATGATCCTGATATTTTGATTATGGACGAACCTACTGATGGTCTTGATCCTAATCAAAAGCATGAAGTACGAAACCTGATTAAGGATATGGCACAAAACAAGGCTATTATTATTTCAACCCATATTCTTGAAGAAGTCGATGCTGTTTGTTCACGTGCCATCATTATTGCGTCAGGGAAATTATTGTTTAATGGCACACCGGCCGAACTGATTGCTAAATCAGACCAATCAAACATCGATCATGCCTTCCGTATGATTACAACAACAGAGGAAGATGTGGAGCCAACAATAACATGAACACATTATTCTCAATCTTTAAGCGTGAATTTATTAGTTACTTTGTAACACCGGTGGCTTATGTATTTATCGTTATCTTTTTATTTATGACCGGGATTTTTACTTTTTATCTCGGTGCGTTTTATGAAACTAATCAGGCGGACCTGGAACCTTTTTTCCGTTTTCATCCCTGGTTATATTTATTCCTTATACCGGCAATATCAATGCGTCTCTGGTCAGATGAGCGTAAGAGCGGCACGATTGAATTATTAATGACTTTACCGGTTTCGATTACCGATGCCGTTGTTGGTAAATATCTTGCAGCCTGGAGCTTTACCGCTGTTGCCTTGCTTCTGACTTTTCCAATGTGGATTACCGTGAATTATCTTGGTAACCCTGACAATACGGTAATCCTGGCAAGCTATATCGGTAGTTTAATTATGGCAGGAGGCTTTCTTGCCATTGGTTCCTGTATATCGGCTCTTACCAAGAGTCAGGTTATTGCATTTGTTATCAGTGTCGTTATCTGTTTTATGTTTATCCTTAGTGGATTCCCAATGGTAATTGATTTGTTCCAGGGCTGGGCCCCACAGGCAATTATAGATGCTATCGCATCTTTTAGTTTCCTGACACATTTCACTTCTATCAAGAAAGGTGTCATTGATTTTCGCGATATCTTTTATTTCGCTGCACTTATTTCATTTTGGTTATATGTCAATGTCGTTGTTATCGAGATGAAAAAGGCCGGTTAAACAATGAAACACAACATTAAAAACAGGGTTATCTCCGGTACCGGTTTAATTTTGGCAACCTGCTTATTTGTTGCGGCAATCATTTTAGTAAATGCAACGCTTACCACCTGGCGTGTAGACCTGACTGAAAATAAACTATTCACTCTCTCACAAGGCACGATCAATATTCTTGAAAATCTGGAAGAGCCGATTCAACTCGACTTTTATTTTTCACAAAAGGGTATGGTTGATTTTCCGTTACTTGGAAATTATGGCGTTCGGGTCAGAGATATGCTGGAAGAGTTCGCTACTCATGCTGATGGTAAATTGATTCTGAATATTATTGAACCGGAAACCTTTTCCGAAGCAGAAGATCAGGCCGTTGCAAGCGGGCTTCGTACAGTTTCTGCCAGTGCAACGAGTGACAGGGTTTACTTTGGTTTAGTCGGCACTAATTCCACCGATGATGAAAAGATCATTCCTTTTTTCCAGGCTAACCGGGAATCTGCGCTTGAATATGATTTAACCAAGATTATTTACAATCTCGCTTATCCGGATAAACGTGTTGTTGGCGTCATTTCACAATTACCTATTATTGGTAAAAAGGAAAAAGATCCAAGCTGGACAATAATCAATGCATTAAAGGAATTTTTCGAAGTACGGGATTTAACAGAAGACCCGGATGCATTGACACAAAAAATTGATGTACTCATGCTGGTACATCCAAAAGATCTTGATAACAAAACCTTATATGCCATCGATCAATATTTACTTCGAGGTGGCAAAGCAATTATCTTTCTTGATCCGCTCGCTGAGCAGGACAGAACCCAAACCGATCCGGTCAGACCCAATGTGTTGCCTAAACTCGACTCTTACCTGTCAGAGTTACTTGATCTTTGGGGCCTGGAGATGGCCCAGGAAAAAATTGTTGGCGATATCAATGCAGCGATGCGTGTTCAGGCTAATAGCCCGCGCGGGCCGACAGAAATCGATTACCTGCCCTGGTTAAGATTGACGGAAAATAACTTTAATGCAGATGATTTTTCTACCAGTGAATTAAACCTGGTCCACATGGGAACGGTTGGTTCAATCGAGGTAAAAGAAGATAAGGGCTTTACAATAACCCGTTTAATTGAAACATCTAAACAATCAACGAAATTAGAACGCGATCTAATCCTGTTCCAAAGGGATCCAAGTATCGTGCTGAATAATTTCAATTCCGAAGATAAAAAATTACTGTTGGCTGCAAGGATCAATGGTAAAGCACAAACGTATTTTCCTGAAGGAGTGCCGGCAGACAAAGATGAGGGAGAGAGCGAAAAACCTGTAGACAAGGATTTCGTAAGTGAAGGAAATATCAATGTCATTCTTGTTTCAGATACGGATGTTATGGCTGATCATTTTTGGGTCCGTTCACAAAATATGTTTGGTGTCTCCGTACCACAACCTATCGCGAATAATGGTGATTTTATTATTAATAGTATTGAAAACCTTGCTGGAAATACAGATTTAATCAGCCTGCGTGGCCGTGGCAAGTATTCACGGCCATTCGAAAAGGTTACTGAAATAAGAAAAGAAGCTGAAACACAATTCAGGCAACGTGAAAAGGAATTACAAGCCAGCCTACAGGAAACAGAAAAAAAGATACGTGAGTTACAACAAGAGCAAGGTGATGAAAAATCCTACCTGTTAAATAATGAACTCACAGCTGAAATAGAAAAGTTTCGTAATGAACGTATCGCGACAAGAAAAGAATTGCGTAGTGTACAACATGAACTAAAAAAGAATATTGAAAAACTTGGGGCGCAATTACGGTTCATTAATATCGGTTTAATCCCTCTATTAATAACATTACTGGCCTTGATGATTGGTATCTATCAGGCAAATAAACGAATTTAATATTATGTTTAAGAATAAACTCATATTACTTTCTATCATAACCGTCATCGTTACTATTGCTGCAACGGTTTTTGTTAAATTACGTGCCCCGCAAACGGAAAAAGAGAAGCTTGCATTATTTCCGGAACTCGCCGGTCAAATAGAGTCTGTAAATCATATTACAATCAAAGGCTATGCCGAAGAGATTAGTCTGAGCCGGCAAAATGAAAATTGGGGAATTGATGAATTCGATGGCTACCCTGCTTTACCCGATAAAGTTAAAAGTACTGTACTCGGGGCAGCAGATTTAAAAATTAATTCGCCCAAAACTGCCCTGCCAAGACTTTATCATCGACTTGGCGTCGAAGGTCCTGAAATAGAAGATACAAGCTCGCTATTACTAACGTTAGAGGATTTAAATAAAAATCTCATAATCGAATTGATCGTCGGAAAACCAAGACGTAGTAGTGCAGCACAAAGTACTCCGGGTCTTTATGTACGTAAACCTGATGACTCTCAATCCTATCTTGTTGACGGTGTACTGGATATATCAGCAATTAAGACTGACTGGATTGAGCGTTCATTATTCGACATTCCTGCAGAAGCGGTAAAATCCGTCCGGATTAATCATGCAGACGGAGATACGTTTACTTTATATAAACTTGAACGTGGTCAGGAACAATTTCAAATCGAACACTTACCTCCGGATAAAAAGATTGCATCTGAATTAATCATTAATCGATTCGGTACAATCTTGCAGGATATGCAAATCAGTGGTGCACTTTCGATAGAATCTATACAAGCTCCTGATAACGCTATCAATTCACGTATCTTAACGTTCGAAGGAATTATTGCAAAAATCACTGCATTTGAGTTTGAGGAATTTCCTTATGCATCATTCGAGTTTAGTTATGATGAGAGCCTGTTAGTTACTGACGAAGAAAAACAAAAAATTGATGATGTCAAGGCCTTCGTTACAAATTTAAATTCCCGAACAGCAGGCTGGTGGTTTGAAATAGCAGGTTTCAAATATGATATTCTGAAGAAACGTTCCAATATTGTAATGCGTGATGATGATCTTGATTTTATCGATGAGGAAGAAGAGTAACGTACTTACGGTTTACACTTACTCCTGAATATTTTTTGGTGGTAGGTGAGCTTTTATTCTGATCTTCAAAATGTATTAACAGCCGGATCAAATATTCTTTTATTCCTGATAGGAATAGTTTCTTTAAATAAAAACTCAGCTTCACCAATCAAGACATATCATTCGGCCGTTTCACGGACAGTTATCGATATTTCTTTCAACATCTTGTTTTTAAAAATATTTGGATATTCGGTTTATCGGCATTCTGATAGAATTTCCTGAACTTGATTTCGACAAGCTTGCATACACATCAACTGTGACAAACGGTATACTGGCAACCCTCTAAAAAGATTGAAGTAAATGCCTCAAGACAATAAACAAAAAGAACTTTCTGGTACCAGGTTCAGCTTTCAACAATTGATCTTCGAATTACAACTGTATTGGTCAGATTACGGCTGCGTTATTGCCCAACCGTACGATATGGAAATGGGTGCCGGTACCTTCCACCCGGCTACATTTTTACGTGCGATTGGACCTGAACCCTGGCTGGCTGCGTATGTACAACCTTCACGTAGACCGACAGATGGCCGTTACGGGGAAAACCCGAATCGTTTGCAACACTATTATCAATTCCAGGTATTGTTAAAACCTTCACCTGACGACATTCAGGATTTGTATCTTGCGTCTTTAAAGGCGATTGGTATCGATACTGATGTGCACGATATTCGTTTTGTCGAAGATAATTGGGAATCGCCCACGCTGGGAGCCTGGGGTCTGGGTTGGGAAGTCTGGCTGGATGGTATGGAGATCAGTCAATTCACTTACTTTCAACAGGTCGGGGGACTGGATTGCAAACCGGTTACCGGAGAAATGACGTATGGACTGGAACGCATCGCGATGAGCCTGCAGGATTGTAATAATGTTTTTGATCTGGTCTGGACCAGAGATAATGATCGGATTGTTACTTATGGTGATATTTATCATCAAAACGAAGTCGAGATGTCAAAATATAACTTTGAACTGGCTAATACCGATACCCTGTTCGAATGGTTTGATACCTGCGAAAAAGAATCGCAAAGATTAATCGAAGCCAAGCTACCTTTACCTGCTTATGAAATGACCATGAAGGCCTCACACACATTCAACTTACTTGACGCCCGCAGTGCGATCTCTGTTACGGAAAGACAACGATATATTTTACGGGTCAGGACATTGTCACACGCAATAGCCCAAGCCTATTATGAAAGCCGTGAAGCGCTTGGTTTTCCATTATCTAAATAAAACTGAATCCTGTAATGAGTAAGACTGAAGATTTGTTAATTGAGATCGGTACAGAAGAACTACCGCCCAGTTCATTAAAAAAACTAGCCACGGCTTTTCAGGAAGAATTATGCAGCTTACTGGAAGAACAAAACCTGGTTTTCTCTGATGCCAGCTGGTTTGCAACACCACGCCGACTTGCCGTAATTATTAATCAACTGCAAACCAGCCAGGAAGATAAAGATCAACAGCGTCGCGGACCTGCTTTAACTGCTGCTTTTGATGATCAGGGTAAACCTACCAGGGCCACCGAGGGCTTTGCAAAATCTTGTGGTGTATCAGTTGACCAACTTGAAAAACTTGAAACCGATAAAGGCAGTTGGTTGGTATTTAATACTCAGGTTAAGGGCAAACAAACCAGGGAATTAATACCGGAAATGATTGAAACTGCTTTGAAAAGACTACCGATCGCTAAACGCATGCGTTGGAGTAATCATGATTTTGAATTTGTCCGTCCGGTTAAATGGATCCTCATCTTGTTTGGAAAAGACGATATTGATTGTGAAATCATGGGAGTTAAATCAGGAAACGAAAGTTATGGACATCGGTTTCATCAGCCAGGAAAACTGCAAATTAAAAAGCCTGATGAATATTTAACCAAGCTTGAAAAACAGGGTAAAGTTATTGCCGATTATGTAAATCGCCATTCGATTATTTTATCTCAAGTCAACCAACTGGCTGAGAAAAACGATGGCAAAGCTATTTTAAATGATGATCTGTTAGATGAAGTTACCTCTCTGGTGGAATGGCCGGTGTGTTTTCTTGGTGAATATGATCCCGACTTTCTCAAATTACCCAAGGAGGTCTTAATTGCAAGTTTGCAGGATCATCAAAGATATTTTCCAGTTGCTGATACGGATGGGAATTTATTGCCTTATTTTATTTGTGTTGCCAACATAGAGAGTAAAAAACCGGAATTAATTAAACAGGGCAATGAACGTGTTCTGCAACCACGATTAAATGATGCAGCATTTTTTTGGGAACGTGACATCAAGCATGGGCTGACCAAACACATTCCATCATTAAAAAAAGTCGTTTATCAAAAAGAACTGGGGACTTTATACGATAAGTCACAACGGTTGATTAAAATCCTGTCTTTTTTATCATCGACTTCAAATATCGATATCAACAAGGCCAAACGTGCAGCTGAATTATGTCTCTGTGATTTATTAACCGAGATGGTATATGAGTTTCCTGAACTGCAGGGAACTATGGGACGTTACTATGCTGAAGCCGATGGGGAAGATAACGATATAGCACTCGCCCTCGAAGAATTCTACCAACCGCGCTTTGCAGGTGATGAATTACCAAACAGCGCTTTAGGACAATACCTTTCTATCAGCGAAAAGCTGGATTCCCTGGTCGGTATTTTCGCTATTGGAAAAGCTCCGACAGGTGATAAGGATCCATTTGGATTACGTCGCTCTGCAATCGGGGTACTTCGAATCATCATTGAGTGCAATCTTGATATTGATTTGATGGAATTAATTGAACACTGTGCTTTAAATTACCCAAAAAAAATTAATGCAACAAAACACATTAATGATGTATATCAATTTTTAATCGAACGACTTCGTCGATATTATCTTGATAACGGCATTAGCCCCGATACCTTTGAATCGGTTCTCGCGACAAATTCGAGCAAACCTCTCGATTTCCATGAACGATTAATGGCCGTTGAGGAATTCAGAAAACTTGATGCAGCTGAAAGCCTTGCTGCTGCAAATAAGCGGATAGGAAATATAATTAAAAAATCCGGCGTACAAATAAATAACGAGATTAACACTAAATTATTGAAAGAAGACCCCGAAATAAATTTAGCCAAATCATTACAAAAGTATCAAAATAGAATTCTTCCATTATTGGACAAACGGGATTATAAAACCGCTTTAACACAATTGGCTGGCTTGCGTGAAGATGTAGACAACTTCTTTGATAATGTCCTGGTAATGTGTGATGACCAGGATTTGATGAATAATCGTTTAGCTTTATTAAACAACCTGAGTGCGTTATTTTTAAAAGTAGCTGATATTTCAAAACTACAAGGGTGATATGGCTTTAATAATTCTCGATCGCGATGGTGTCATAAATGAAGACTCGGACGATTATATAAAATCTCCTGATGAATGGATGCCTATACCCGGTAGTCTTGAAGCTATCGCCCAACTTTCACAACATGGCTACCAGGTCATTGTTGCAACCAACCAGTCTGGGATTGGCAGAAAATTATTTGATATCGATACACTAAATGCAATTCATACCAAAATGAAAACGCATCTGGCTCAATACGGTGGTGTTATTGATGCTATTTTCTTTTGTCCGCATCAACCTAAAGATGATTGCACATGCCGTAAACCCAAACCCGGACTCTATAATGAAATATCTGAACGTCTCAGGGTGTCATTAAACAAGGTTTATTGTGTTGGAGATAAAATGACAGATATCAAGGCTACTCAAAGTGCCGGGGGAAAACCAATACTGGTGCGGACTGGCAAGGGACAAAGTGAAATTGATGCCGGTAATGTGCCTGCAGGTATCCCTGTCTATGATAATCTTGCAACATTTGTTGACGAGATTATATTCGTCAGATAATCAAGCAATGTTGTTTATTCGTTCTTTATTGTTTTATCTTGGCCAAATAGTATCCACCCTGATATTTGCACCTGTTGGCGTTATAGCATTTCCCTTGAATTTCAATACCCGTTATTTTCTTATCACACGTTGGTCAGTATTCAATTTGTGGTGGTTAAGGATTTGCTGCGGTGTTAAACATGTGATCATTGGTAATGAAAACATCCCTGACACACCTTGTATCGTTATGTGTAAACACCAATCTGCATTTGAAACAATCGCATTACAATTAATCTTTATGCCGCAAGTCTGGATATTAAAAAGAGAGTTATTAAAAATACCTGTTTATGGATGGGGACTTGCATCCATGCAACCTATTGCAATAGATCGAGACTCGGCCATAAAGTCTTTTCGCCAGATTGTTGAACAAGGTTGTTCACGACTAAAACAAAAGCTTTGGGTTATTATCTTTCCTGAAGGTACGCGTGTTGCAGCGGGAGAGAAAGGGACATACTTGCCAGGTGGTGGTATGTTGGCAGAAAAATCCGGCGCTGATGTCGTGCCAATTGCACATAATGCCGGTTATCTTTGGCCACGGAATAGTTTGATCAAAAAACCCGGCACTGTAACTTTTGTCATTGGACCAGCTATAAAATCCAAAGGAAAAACTGCCAAACAAATTACTGAAGAGGTTGAAGCCTGGATCGAAGGCACCGTTGAAACATTACCCGATCCAGTCTCAAGCTAACACATTTTAGTCAATATAGCGTAAGCTATGACGAGATGGTTTCGATATGCAGGGGGATAAAATGATCTTAACCACTCTCGAGAGCGTTCCGGGAAAAACAATTACTCAACACCTTGGTTTAGTACAGGGGAGTACCGTCAGGGCCAAACATGCAGGCCGGGATATCATGGCCGGGTTAAAAAATATATTTGGCGGTGAACTAAAAGGCTATACAGAATTACTGCACGAATCACGAGAAGAAGCAATAAACCGAATGATTGAACAGGCACAATCTATTGGTGCCAATGCAATATTAAATATCCGTTTTTCTACTTCATCAATTACACAAGGTGCTTCAGAACTGTTTACCTATGGCACAGCAGTTAAACTGGATTAACAATAATGTTTGATCTAATCCTGTTTTTAATTTTATTAGCCCTGGGTTTCGGCTTCGGCCAATACCTGGAAAAGCGGCATTATAAGTCTATTTTAAAGCGTGAAGACCAGTTAAGACATATCCCGGCAATCGCGACAAAATATCTGCCTGCAGAATTTTTACCCTGCACAACAACCGTGGTTGCAGGAAATGTGGTGATATCAATCGACTTTTTTAAAAAATTTGTTTCCGGTTTACGTGCTATCGTTGGTGGTCGTGTCAGTAGTTATGAGACATTGATCGATCGCGCACGTCGTGAGGCCTTACTACGCATGAAAGAACAAGCTGTAAAACAAGGTGCTAACTATGTATTCAATGTAAAGATGGAAACCTCATCTATTTCTAAAGGCAGACGTGATAGCATAGGTTCCGTCGAAGTATTAGCCTATGGAACTGCCATAAAAACAGTAGATTGTTAGAGTTGAGTAAACATCACACTAAAAATTTCCCAAATGAGTCTGATGACTATCGTCAATCCCGTGATGAACTTCTATCAGTTGAAGTAAAGCTTCGCCGACAACTCAATGATGTTGCCGAATTACGTAAATCATTACCTCCAGGAGGTAAGCTTAAAGAAGATTATGTCTTCATTGAAGGTGGTAATGAATTATCGGATACTACAACCATAAAAAATACCCGTTTCTCCGAATTATTTGACGACGCTAAAAATAACTTAATTATTTATAGTTTAATGTATGCGCCTGATGCCGAGACCCCCTGCCCGGCTTGTACATCCTTGCTGGATGGTCTTAATGGCATCGCACCTCATGTTCGCTCGCGCGATAACTTTGTCGTGGTTGCCAAGGCATCAATAGAAAAAATTCGTGTCTGGGCACGTCAACGAAGCTGGCATAATCTACGATTACTCTCATCAAACCGGAATACCTATAATATTGATTACCATGCTGAGAATGAAGATGGTGCACAGGAACCGGCAATCAATGTGTTTCGAAAGACAGAAGACGGCATTTTTCATTTTTATAATGCCGAGTTGCTTTACGGCCCATGTGATGAAGGCCAGCATCCTCGCCACGCTGATTTATATTGGCCGGTCTGGAACCTGTTTGATATTACTCCTGACGGCAGAAATACCGGTTGGTTTCCTAAATATACTTATGATGAGTAAGGGACTGTTCCCACAAATTCGATAAAGGATTTTTTACCGATCATAGCGTGATATTTTCCCCCAATAATAAAATGTGAACTCCGTCACATTTTTACTACACCGTAATTACTATATTTGGTAATACATAAATAAGCAAAATAGATGCCTATGTACGAACTAATCTATTGTAGCCATGCTATAAAGGATTTTTCCGAAGATGAGCTGGTTGAAATGCTTACTACTTTTCGTGCCTGCAATAATGTCCACAAGGTTTCAGGTATTCTTGTTTATGACAAAATGGAATTTATTCAACTAATCGAAGGAGAAAAAAAAACCATACAGCAGCTATATAATAATATTTGTAATGACAAACGACACTCAAATATCAACCTGTTTTTTGAAGGACCTATACCCGCTAGAAATTTTCCTGATTGGTCCATGGGTTTTATCAGAAATAAAAAATTAGGGCAAAAAATCATCGGATATTCTGATATTTTTGATCAAAATCTCTCAGCAGTAATCACTGACAAACAGCATTCCATTGGTACTCATTTATTCAAGGTTCTTTGTGCCAGCTTATATTTTGATAGATTCGGAAATATGCTAAGTTGAGCAAAACAATTTAATATATTTCAAAAACTTTTATAATTTTAAATAGATTTTTAAATCTATCTGGACCAAAAAATTTGAGATGGAATATTCCAATCCGGAAATACCCGAAGGCATAAACACCAGTAAGCAACACCCATTAAAAGATTTCTTTCTATTAAGTTTTGGCGTACTGGGTTGTATCGTTATCTGTGCCTTTATTCTTGGTTTGTTCGCCGAGCGTCTGGCTTTATATATTCCTTTCTCTGTCGAACAGGAGCTCATGGCCAAGATCGAATTAGAAGAACCAGCGGCTGGTAATACTGAATACCAGGCCTATCTGGATGAACTTGGTAAAGGCCTGATCGCACATATGGATATACCTGAAGAAATTACCATCACTGTTAATTACGTTGATGAACCGATAGAAAATGCCTTTGCAACACTGGGTGGACATATCTTTATTTATCAGGGACTGATTGATTTATTACCGAATGAAAATGCACTGGCAATGGTAATCGCGCACGAGATTGCTCATATAAAATATCGTGACCCAATTGCGGCTCTTGGGCGTGGCGTTGTTGTCGGTCTGTTTTTAACAGCAATAACCGGTGCAAGCACAGACCGTTATATTAGTAATATCATTTCCGAAACAGGAACATTGACTATACTTGGATTTAACCGGAATCAGGAACGCCGTGCAGATGAAGAGGCACTAAGGGTACTGGCTGATTATTATGGTCATGTAAACGGTGCAGATACGTTATTTAAAACATTTCTTAAAATTGAAGATGAGATGGATATGCATACCCCCGAGTTTTTTAGTACGCACCCACTCAGTGAAGATCGTATTAGTAATATAGAAAAACTGGCAAATAAACAACAATGGTCTGTAAAAGGAGATTTAACTCAATTGCCAGGCTTTATTCAGGACCAGGCTAAATAATAAAATTCAAGAATATTATACGTGTTTTTTATTATGGTAAATTTCCGCTGTGTCGTTCAGCAGCCATAACCGTATTCGCAACCAGCATCGTAATCGTCATAGGTCCTACCCCGCCCGGTACAGGAGTTATCTGACTTGCAACTTTACTAACTTCTTCAAAGGCAACATCACCGACCAGGCGGCCATCATCGAGCCGATTGATGCCGACATCAACAACAATAGCACCTTGTTTAACATGCTCAGCTTTAATCATCTCTGGCCGACCGGTTGCAACAACCAGAATATCAGCCTGTTTAGTATGTTGAATTAAATCTTTTGTTTTAGAAGTACAGATCGTTACCGTTGCATCTTTCTGCAGTAATAACATTGCCATTGGTTTACCCACAATATTACTTCGACCGACAATAACTGCATTCTGTCCTGCAATTGGTACTTTACTATATTCAAGCATGCGCATAACACCAAATGGTGTGCATGGCGGAAAGACTGTATTACCTGTCATCAATGCACCAACATTATAAAGATGAAAGCCGTCTACATCCTTATCCATCTTGATGGTTTCAAGTATCCTGTTTTCATCAATATGTTTTGGTAATGGTAATTGCACGAGAATACCATTGATTTTTTTTTCTTCATTTAATTGATCAATCAATTTCAGGAGCATTTTTTCCGAGATGTCCTCGGGTAAATCATGAACCTCCGAGTGTAGGCCCACTTCATGGCATGCCTTTATCTTATTACTAACATAAAGTTTTGATGCGGGATTATCACCAACAATAATGACTGCAAGTCCCGGTAAAATATTCTTGGCTTTAAGCCTGTCTGCACGCTCTTTCCATTCTTTTCTAACGGCCACAGAAATTGCCTTGCCGTCTATAATTACAGCACTCATCAAAATCTCCTGGAATATAGTAATTTGTAAAAGAAACTATTCTACTTTGATTAGACAGGACATCCAGTAGCGTTTTTTAAATCAGGTAAATAATGCTCTATAACAAATATCTAGCAACATGATCCGGAAGATTTATCGATATTTGCATGAATAGCCTGTTTAGTTTCCTTTGCCGGGCGTCGTGTCCCTGCTGGCGCACACCAGTTTACCGGCTCCCTTTCTTTGGCTGGAGTAATTCCAATAAAATCATTTCCGTATGCACCGGACATCAATTGGCGAAAAGTGCGTTCACACACAGCCATTCTTTCGCCTCTTGGAAACTCATGCCCATCATCATCTTTTATAAAGCTATATGGACCGCGATATATCACTGCATGCCCCCTGTCGAGACACTCCATTGCTTCCGGTTTAACTGCTGTCAAAGTAACCGAACGAAATTCTATATCTTCAATGGTTTGCCAGGGTTCTTCAGACCATTTGTCATAG
>JANQJZ010000008.1 GCA_028281365.1 Gammaproteobacteria bacterium
TCAAAAAAATATTTTTTGGTGATCCGGTTGCAGGTTATCCCTCATTGGTAGTTTTAATTACTTTTTTAGGGGGGATACAACTTCTTGCATTAGGCATAATTGGAGAATATCTGGGCCGGGTATTTAATGAATCCAAGAATAGACCGCTTTATCTTATTAATAAAACACGTTACTCAAAATATTCCAAGAAAGAATAATCTTTTAAAAGAAAAATAAAAGTGTCTTATATTAAAAAATATAGCATATATATATTACCTTTATTTTTTACATTTTTAGTTTCTCGTCCTGTTGATAATTATGATATTTGGTGGCATCTGCATAGTGGTCTGTGGATGCTGGAAAACCTGAATATACTTGATTATGACCTCTGGTCTTTTACAGCGTTAGATTCAGACTGGATAAATATTTCCTGGTTGTTCCAGGTTTTAATTGCGATTGCATATCATATCGGCGATGTATGGGGTTTATACATAGTTAAACTGATATGTATTTTTGTAATTTTTTATTTAGTATTAATATCTTCTGATGGTCCTGACAATAAATATAACAGCTATATAATTTCGCTCTTATTATTATTGCCATTTATATATGGCCATCTACATTTACGACCGGTACTTTTCGAGTTACTGACCTTAATAACAATTGTGTTGTTATCGCGAAGGTTGCTAAATTTACAGATCCTCATTACAGCGATAATAATCTTGCTTTTATTGGCAAATAGTCATGCATCAGCCATCGTATTAAGCACGGCGTTTTCATTACAGGTGTTATTTGGTGATTGGGAAAAACCAATTGAAACAAATAAAAAATTATTGTTATCAATCATGGTTTTTTCAACTCCATTTATCACGCCATATGGAGTTGATTTAATAAATTTATTATTTGTCCATGATAGTAGTGATATTGTTAAATATTATGTCAGTGAATGGGTGCCGCGAGATACATATTCATTGGGCCTGTGGCTTTTAATTTTACTCGTTTTTACATTAACAATTTTAAAGAGAACCAGCGTTAGTATAGCGGAGACATTCCTGTTAATCTTTTTCTTTATATATTCGATAAAATATCAACGCTTCGAACTGGAATTATCTTTTCTGCTGTTACGCCCATTAATAGAGATAATAGATATAGCCCTGAAGCAGTCCGTGAAAATCAGTTTAAAATTCCCTGTACTGATTACTGTATTTATTGTTCTGCTGCATGCTTATATATTTTCAAATCAAATAATTAATTTGGCACCATCATTAATATCAAATATTCCATATGATGAACACAAATATCCCAAAGTAACAGTTAAATACCTGAATGAGATCAGCAGATCACTAAATCGTGATATTAATGTTATAAATGATTACGATTATGGTGGTTATATAAGTCTGTTTACTGATTCCACAGCAAAGGTCTATATAGACGGTAGAATGTCAACATTATATCCGGAATCTTTATTGATCCCGTCTTATGAATCAGATCCGGTAATTTTAAATACGATTGTTGATAAATATAATGCTGATGCAGTTTTATTAAAATTAGGTAAAGCATCTACAATTTCGCCTGCTAATTCCAGATGGCAGTTGATTGCGTATGATGCTGCGAGTGTACTTTTCATGGATCGTTCAATTATCTCAGATATGAATTTACCGGATCTGAATTACAGGCCGGATATCTACATAAGTGCATATGAAGAATTTGAGCTGGACAGACATATAGAACAAACAGAAAAATTAGTTTCTTTTCAACCTGATAACTTTTTAGCGTTAAATCAACTGGCTGTATTTTTATCGAATAAAATTAATAATCCAGAAATAAAAAATAGTATTTTTGAATATTTAATGAAATCAATGGATCTGAATAGCAATGATATTTTCAGTAGGGCCACGTATGCTTATTTATTGGCTGTTTCAGAAACCGATATAACAATAAATGCATCTGAATTTATAAAATATTTACCTCTGGCAAGTGAACTTAATAAAGGCATTAGTTTATCGTATGATCTTGTTTACAGCAGAACATTAATAAATTTGGGTTTGGCGAACGATGCAATAAAGTATCTATATCCAAAAGATAAGGAGCGTAGATATAACATTGATAAATTATTGGACACATGGAAATTGAGGGTTTTAGCCCATAAGGAGCTTGGGGAAATTAATAAGGCTAGAAATTGTCTGAATATTGCATACGAACTCACAAACAATGAAAACCTGTCGGAAAAAACGTATCTGGATCATCTTTCTAATCTTATAGAAAAGACTGACTACTAGTATTCCTTATAATTCTGAAAAATATAAAACAAAAAATTAACAGGCTTATTCCGCTTATTATAACTCCCGTTATTCTTATATCAGGTTGATTAAGAATCAGCTTTAAATCTAATTTTCCAGTTGGCAAGGCAATTTCCAATGTGCCCCATTTACTAATATTGATTGGCTGTTCAATATTGTTTATTAATACTTTCCAGACTGGAAAATACCAGTAAGTTGGTAAAATTATCATATCCTGTTCCGTGTCTACTTCAATATGGATATATCCGTTCTCAATACTTATGGGTTTATAGTTTTTAAATTGAGATGAAAGAAACAATGCACCAGGTTTGGTTTGATTTAATATTGAAATATCTGAGTTATTTGGCAGATATTCATCTAAAACAGTAGCAGGTAGGCCTTTGAGTAATATTTCTTCAGAGGTTATAGTCTTTGAAATATTATTTGAAATATTTTCAGGAATTGGTTCATATTTTTGAAAGACAGGGAAGCAGTTAATAATTATAAATAAAACGAATATAAACTCGGTAATATATGGTTTAAGTTTTATCCTGGACAGGCAAATTCCCAGCAATACAGCCATGCAAAATGAAAATGGTCCCATCATTCGCCATGGAAACTGGAATAATTCCAAAAAGATTAAATTATTCCACAGAATATAACTAATATCTGATTGCAAGAATAAAAATAACATTGAGCAGGTAAAAATATAAAACGTAAGTTTGCTGCGTGGTTTGCTAATTATTAAGGTCAGCAAAGATAGTATTAAAACCACTATTGGGAAGAAACCAAATGAATAAAATTGATCAAATCCGATCATGTCTGCTAGTGATAAAAAATTGTTTTCGAATGCAAATTTACCAGCAGTCATTTCATGAATTCGTACCTCGCTTTTTAAATATAATGCCGGTAACCAAAACCAGGTAGTAATGGCTATGCCAGTGATAATAGAAAAAATAGAATAATAAAGTTTGCCCAGGTCCCTATAATATAAAAACAATATTATCGAACCTGTTAAAAGTAATGCGGTGATCGTCAAGGCGGTTAAATTATGGGATAAGATTGATAGTGCTGTCCCAATTGCCAAAAATATAATTCCCTTTTTTTTGTTGTTATAAAGCATAACCAAACCCCAAAAAGGATATGGAGCTAAACATAGCGCAGCTAATTCAGCACTCGCATTTCTGATAAGTAAGTTAGATAAAAGATAGGGTGATAATACGTATGCGATCGCACCTATACGACATGCCATTAAAATTTCAGGTTTTGTATTATTTTTGTTTGATTCCCATAAAAGGCCTGCCATGCCTATAGCAGCTATCATCATAAATAATATTAATGATATTACCGCGGAGGTTTTTAAGGATGAACCGATAACTATTACTACTGATGATACGATGTTATACAAAGGCGCATAATAAATGAAAATAGGAGATCCAAATCCAAAATATAAATTATTAGACCAGTATGGAAGTATTTGTCCCGACTTTATTGAATCATAATATTCATTCAATCTGACCAGCTCAAAAATCCAGTCATGACCATAGGGATAGTCAATAAATATTATCTGATAACAGCTCGCTATAGCAAAAATTGTAGGTAGGATATAAATACGTGGCCAGACCATAGCTTTGGTTTCGGGCAACATTAGTATTTTAAAAAAACATGGTGAAAATTAAATAAAGTTTATTCCTGTTTGGTCAGTATTTCTAAGAACTATTTCTCCTATTTTCCAAACATGTTCACCATTATGTGAAAGTAATTCAATTGCTTTTTGTGAATTTTCTCCAGGTATACAAACTACTAAACCAACACCACAATTAAATGTTTTTAGCATTTCTTCTTTTTCAATATTGCCCTTATTTTGTAGCCATTCGAAGATTGGGGGAAACTCCCAGCTTTTTAACTCAATTTGAGCAGTCAAATTGTCAGGAATGACACGTGGTATATTCTCGACCAAACCACCACCAGTAATATGTGCAATAGCATTTACAGGAATCTCATTTATCAGGTTCAAAACAGGTTTTACGTAAATACAAGTCGGTTCCATAAAGTGGTCGATAAAAGCTTTATCAGCTAATGTTTGATTTAAATCCTGGGCAGTATCATTAATGATCTTTCGAATTAAAGAATAGCCATTCGAATGACAACCACTGGATGCCAGGGCAATCAGTACATCACCTTCAGATACATTTTGACCCGTAATTATTTGATCCTTTTCTACAACGCCGACACAAAAACCGGCAAGGTCATAATCAGCCTGTTGGTACATACCCGGCATCTCTGCCGTTTCGCCACCAATTAAACTGCAACCGGCTTGTAAACAGCCGTTAGCGATACCTTTTATGACTGTTTCTGCTACGTCTACATCGAGACTTGAACAGGCGAAATAATCCAGAAAAAATAAGGGTTCAGCCCCTTGCACAATTAGGTCATTGACGCACATTGCTACCAGATCAATACCAATCGTGTCATGACGATTATGTTCTATAGCCAGTTTTATTTTAGTTCCAACCCCATCTGTACCAGATACAAGTATAGGGTGCTTATAATCTAGCGAACCGAGGTCGAAAAGGGCACCAAAGCCTCCCAAGCTTCCCAATACACCTGTTCGTTTCGTCTCTTCACTGGTTTTTTTCAGGCGTTTTACCAATTCATAACCGGATTGAATGTTAACTCCGGCATCTGTATAGCTTGATTTTTTATCAGTCGGTGGGCTCATTTAGGATATGGTATCGGTGTCATCACGGTCTAGCAATCCTTGACTTAAAGACGAGTCTTGAATAGCGTGTTTATTATGAAAATTCGAATCCTGTTTATTAGTTGTCTATTGTTGCTAATTTCTCATTCAGCCTATGCGATAAAGGTTGCCGGTCTTTATCAATCGACAGTACAAGTAAAAAATGAATCTGCTATTGCCCGGCAATCAGGTATTAAACAAGCTTTAATAAATGTATTGATCAAGCTTACTGGTGAAAGGAATATAAATAAAGATCAAAATGTTTTATCACTTATTGAACGTCCGGATCGCTATGTTCAGCAATTTCGTTATAGTCAAAGAATCGATGAAAAAACCAATGATGAAATAAACGAACTTTGGGTTCAATTTGATGAAAAAGCATTAAATGACGCTATTAGAAGTTATGGGTTATCGCTCTGGGGCAAAGAACGCCCGTCAATTTTGGTCTGGTTAGCAAATGAAGAGCAGAGCACGCGTCGTATGGTCAGTTTTGAACAGCGTCCGGAATATATCAGTTTACTGGACAATCGTGCGTCTGCCAGAGGTATTTCATTACTGTTTCCTCTACTGGATTTGGAAGACTCCGCTCAACTGAGTATTAGCGATATCTGGGGAGGGTTCAAAGAACCTGTATTAAATGCTTCGCAAAGATATCAGTCAGATATTGTTTTAACTGCGAAATTAATTCAATTACTGCCCACACTCTGGGAAGCTAGCTGGATAGCTTATGCAGATGACAAAATATTAGACTGGACCAGCCGGGGAGAATTGGCTGATATTGTTTTGGAAGAAGGTATTGATGAACTTGCTGATAGGCTGGCACAACAATATACAAATACAGGTTCAACACGTACTGAACTGATAGAGCTCAAGGTAGTGGACATAAACAGTCTGGATAATTATGCAAGAGCCCTTTCTTATCTAGAGTCGCTACAATCAGTTTCCACTGTTAATGTTAAAAAAGTTTCTGAAAATAATGTTCTTTTTGAGCTTATAAGTCACGGCGGTCATAATGTTATTGACCAGGCAATTGTACTTGGAAAAACACTCGAATATGTAGATACGACTGAAGAATTAACCTATCGGTTGTTACCAAGATGACCTCTGCTATTACAGATACACAAAAATTACTGATATTGGCGATTGTAATCTTATCAGGATATTTGATTTATCTGTTGTCACCCATATTAACTCCCTTCTTAATAAGTGCCTTTTTGGCATATCTGGGCGATCCGGCTGTTGACAAGCTACAGACGATTAAATTTTCGCGAACCCTTTCAGTAGTATTTGTATTTTTTTTAATGATTGTCATTGGTTTTTGTTTTTTACTTATTGCCCTGCCACTGGTAGAAGATCAGATCAGACGGTTAATTATACGTATCCCTGCGATGATTGATTGGGTTCAGCTTGAAATAATGCCCCGACTATCCCAGTATTTTGGTCTGAATTCAGAGATTATAAATTTTGATAGTCTTAAACAATCTGTTATGGAACATTGGCAGGCATTAGGAAATGTTTTGGGTAAATTTGTTGTAAAAATATCTGCGTCCGGTCAATTATTATTGCTCTGGTTCAGTTATTTACTATTGGTACCTGTAGTCACATTTTATCTGTTAAGAGATTGGGATATTCTTATCGACAGGATCGCAGAACTAATTCCCAGAAAATATAATCAAGTTGTAAAACGACTAGCAAAGGATTGTGATGCAGTATTAGCCGAGTTCCTACGTGGACAACTTCTGGTCATGATAGCACAGGGAATTATTTATAGTATTGGCTTATCTATTGTTGGTCTGGAGTTTTCGGTATTGATAGGTATTACTGCAGGGCTGGTAAGTTTTGTTCCCTATCTTGGTTTCATTGTCGGTGTTGTTATTGCGGGAATTGCTGCATTTATGCAATTTCACGATGTGATCCATATCATTTATATTTTAATCGTTTTTGGTGTTGGGCAGATGATAGAAGGGATGTTACTTACGCCTTTATTAGTTGGTGACAAGATCGGCTTGCACCCCGTTGCAGTAATCTTTGCTGTTATGGCCGGAGCTCAATTGTTTGGTTTTTTTGGTATGTTACTCGCATTACCAGTCGCTGCTATCATTACCGTAATGCTCCGTTATTTTCATGAGCAGTATTTAGACAGTAATCTATATCACACATGAATTCAGAGAATACTGAATCATCCCAACTTCTTTTTGAATTTGGTAACTATAATCAGTTTAAACTTGATAGCTTTTTGCCAGGTAAAAATAGTTCTCTATTAAACCTGGTTTATAAGATTTCAAAAAATGAAAGCCAACACTGTTTATATCTATGGGGAAAAAAAACAACAGGAAAGACACATTTGTTACAAGCAGCATGTACAGCAGCAAACAACAAGGGATTATCTGTCAGCTATATACCGTTGAATCAATTTAATGAATTGAGCCCGGAAATTCTACATGATCTGGGTATGCTGGATTTGGTATGTATAGATGATCTTGATAAAATCTGCGGTGAAATTGAATGGCAACAAAGTTTAACATGGCTATATAACGAACTACGTGACAATAACCATTCATTGATATTAGGCGCATCAGAATCACCCAAAGATATTAAGCTGGAAGTCTCTGATTTAAAATCCAGGCTTGTTTGGGATCAGGTTTTTCAGATAATTCCTCCCGACGATGAACTGAAAATCAGGATATTAAAAAACAGGGCAGAAGAATCCGGTTTTGATTTAACAGATGAAGTAATTGAGTTTTTAATGCGCCGGGTTAATCGAGATTTGGCTTCGTTAATTGAAATACTTGAAAAAATTGATCGAGCTTCACTGGTTGCGAAACGAAAGATAACTGTCCCGTTTGTCAGGGAATTGATTAACTAGCTTTTAATTTTTTAGCGATATCGGCAAGACGTTTTCCCATAGCCTGGCAGAGTTCTTTTTCGTTATCAGACACTGGGTATTGATTTTTTTCTCCGGCAACATGGGTTGCGCCATAAGGCGTACCACCACCAGTCTCGGTAAAAAGTCCCGATTCCGAATAAGGTAGCCCGGTGATCAGCATGCCGTGATGCATAAGTGGTAACATCATCGATAATAGAGTTGTTTCCTGTCCGCCATGTAGACTTGCAGTTGAAGTAAACACTGTTGCCGGTTTACCGGACAATGCCCCGGAAACCCAGATATCCGAGGTCGAATCAATAAAATATTTCAGCGCAGCAGCCATGTTTCCAAAACGGGTTGGGCTACCTAATGCCAGGCCATCACAATCAACAAGATCTTCTCTGGTTGCGTAACCAGGCCCGGTGTCAGGTATATCGGGTTCAACACTTTCACAGGTAGTAGAGACAGCAGGAACTGTTTTTATAATACTCTCACAACCATTTACCGAGTCGATACCGCGAACAAAATGTCTTGCCATTTCCGCAACGCTGCCACTATGGCTATAGTAAAGAACTAATATTCGGGCCATTAAAATTTAGAGAATTTCCAGTACCGACTCAGGCGGTCGACCAATAGCTGCTTTATCATTAGCGAGAACAATAGGTCTTTCTATCAGGATGGGATTATTTACCATAGCTTCTATCAAGGCAGTATTATCATCAGCTTTACTAGCAAGATCCAATTCGCTAAACACAGCTTCACCTTTACGAATCAAATCAATTGGTTCGATGCCCAATTTTTCCAGTATCCCGGTTAAGGTCTTTTTATCAGGTGGTGTTTTCAAATATTCAATGATATTTAGATCAACTTTCCGCTCTTCCAGCAAGGCCAGTGTAGATCTTGATTTGGAACATCGAGGATTATGATAGATTGTGACTTTCATGATTGCTCCATTACTGTATATTTAGCCTTTCGTAGTATTTTATATCATTTACCAGATTTACAGTGAAAAATAAGCATACTAATTAAGACCTGCCAAATATTATGCAAAAAAACATCCTTACTTTAATTCAATCTGGTCTGGTACAAATATTCTATTTTTCACGCTATTTCCTGCGTCATTTTTATATGTTGCGTGGTATGCAAACAGCATCATCATTAGCCTATACAACACTATTATCAATCGTGCCGTTGGTGGCAGTGATGTTTGGATTATTTGGTGAGATATCGATACTGCAAGATGTATCACACTCAATACAGGATTTTATATTCGCCAGTTTTGTCCCCCAGTTAGGCTGGACTGTACAGGGATATATTATGGAATTTTCCAACAAGGCATCGCAGCTCACTATTAGTGGCAGTATTGTACTCGTTGTTATAGCTATTATGTTAATGGCAACGATTGATAATGCATTTAACCGGATATGGTTTGTCCGAAACAAACGAAACCCTGTTGCACGATTACTCGTTTATTGGGCAATATTGACAATGGGTCCTCTTTTAATCGGTGTTGGACTGGCTTCAACATCATATTTACTTTCCCTACCTATTGTTGCTGATGTTGATACATCATTTAATTTAAAAGCACGGCTCCTTAGCTGGTTACCATTTCTAACAACAACAGTTGCGTTTTCTTTGCTTTATATCCTGGTTCCAAATTGTTATGTGCCAAAGAGACATGCAATTGTGGGCGGGGTCATCTGTGCCATTTTATTTGAAATGGCCAAATATGGTTTCGGTATTTATGTCAGGTCTATGCCGACCTATGAAAATATTTATGGTGCTATTTCAGTTATTCCACTATTTCTAATCTGGATATATGTTTCGTGGATGATTGTATTGTTTGGTGCACATATTACATTTTGTTTATCTTCATACCGGTACCTGGATGAAGTCGAAAATCAAAGTAAAGGCGGATGGTCATTTATAGATGTGTTACATGTGCTGGATAGTTTATACATTGCGCAAAGAGAAGGTCGTACTGTCGATGTTCGGGAATTAAGAAAATCATCTGTGTTTTTACCTCATTATCAAATAAATGAGTTACTTGATCATTTATATCGACATAAATGGGTCAATCAAAGCAGCGGACAATGGCTGCTTTCAACTGATCTTCGGGAAGTTAGTTTGTTTGATTTATATAAAATCCTGAATGTAAGACTTCCGTTGGTTGATCATGAGTATAAAAGTGATCAAATTTCAACGGAGTTAAAAACGCGGTTGAGTGATCATCAGGATCAAATAACAGAGGATCTGGCAATTCCTATTGCTGATTTTTTTAATGGTAAGAAAAAATTCTGATTGAATATTTAATTATTGCGTTTCCCTGTAACTAAACACTTCATAAGAAATACTCGAATCATTCAGGTTATTCGCTACTATTTTCTGAATTTTTTCATCTACCTTTATTTCCAGTTCCCGATCAGAAATAAACAAACCCTTTTCAGCAATAATAGAGTTAGTTGAACCATTATGTGATATTAGGAATGCAGGTCGATACTCACGGTCTGCTTTACTGCCATTACAGGCACGTAATGCAATAGGTTTTGCAGTATCAGTAATATTTTGTAGTCCAATCTTGTGCACTTCTTTACTGACCATAAGCCAGCGAATCACACCAATGTTCCAGGCTTTATTGCTTTCGTTCAGACTAATACCAACCAGATCACCGACGCGAATTGGCTTTTTCGGTTTTTTATCTCTTATTGCAGCATATCCACCGGAACCTTCGTCGACAATGCGCCAGTTTTCATAAAAGTAATGCGCACCCGAGGACGTATTCAAATCACTGGTATTATCTTCTGTTATATCGATTTCATCATCGTCGTTATTCTCTGTTACATTAGATGTTTGGAAACTATTGCCATCATTAAGAAAGTAATAGAGTGCATTGACACCTGTCACAATATTCATGCTGCCGGATTTTGCCTTACGTGGAAAATAACGTTTGGGAGGAAGCCCCCAGGCTTTAAGCATATGGCCTAGTAAAGATTTTGCATAAAAAGGTGAAAGAACAATCGATTTATCGATCTGTTGTCCAAGTTGGATCAAATCAATCTGTTTCTGGATCAAACTCTCAAGCGGTGTTGAATCAAGTAATCTTGTTTTATCATTTGCATCATTCATGTTGAATTTTGCATAGGCAATCGGTTTACTGTCCTTTTTCAAATCAAATACGAAATAACCGGTCGAATTTGATATCGATTGCATTGAATGGATTTGGGTATATTCTGCCCAATTGTTTAATTGTTCAAAAATTTCCCAGATTGCACCAAAGGGTAAATGGTGTGGGTCAACCAGAGATGCCATCATGATTCGTTTAAAAGTATGATCCACAGTAGTTTGAACACGCTTATTATTTGCTCCAGGTATAGAATAAATCTTTTTTTCCAATCCCAATGATTCAGCAAAGTCATAAATAAAATTGAGTTGTTGCCAGACTTTTTTTGGTACTGGTGCGTATTCCAGGAAACTGAAAATCAATGCATGGGAAAGATAGTTCATTGACATCAGCATTCCTTCAACTGGAGGTTTGGACTTTTTCCAAAGCGTTTTTTTATTAAATTCGGCTTCAACTGCTAACTTGCAACCGAAGCTTAGATCAACCGCTATCTGTTTCATCAAGCTAACCTGACTTTGCATAGCATCGATAGTTTGTAGTGTATGTTGTGCCCCCGCCTTAATTTGGGAATCAACATAATATTGGTAAGGACGGTTATAGAGTTCGATTAATTCAAGCCGGGTCGAAGGCTTTACCTCAGCCTTATTAGTTGCGACAAGCGCCTCATGGATTAATAGACTGGTTTTCTTGAAATCGATATAGGGTAAAGAATCCAGCCATTCTTCAATGTACAGCGGGCGAGTTTCAATCTCACTTCCGTGTCCTGATTTTCTTAATGGTAAGTCACTCATATATTTTTCTTATATTCCTTAAAATTAAATATAGTTTGTTAAAAAGCAATCTGTTAGATAAAAGCAGAGCTTAATTTTTTGTACATAAATTTCTTTAGTTAATGACTTATCAGCAACATCTATTCCAGATAATTGTACTTACTACAGAAAATAATGTGATGAATCGCACAAATTGCTTAATATATTTTGAATAAGACTAAAAAAGCCAGATTATGCTGAAAATTGAAATAATATTATGAATATCAATATGTTAAGATTATTTAATTAATATTTATTAGCGAATAGTTAATTGGCCAACATGTTAGCAATCATATTTTGTCTCAATTAGAAGACAGCCACTTTCGGCTATAAGTAATTGAATTATATGGATAATACTATTAATTGTTTGATTAGCGGTAAGGTTCAAGGGGTGTGTTTTCGTATATCGACCAGTCAGCAGGCAAAATTATTAGGTATCACGGGCTGGGTTCGAAATCTGCATGACGGTCGGGTTGAAGTAATGGCGACGGGTGAAAAGCAAACCCTGGATGAATTTCGTCAATGGCTTAGTAGAGGTCCCAGTATGGCGGAAGTGTCGAATGTAGAATGTAAAAGTCTGGAACTGCAGGAGTTTAATGAGTTTACGATCCGGTAATAAAATCATTGATTAAGTTCTTCTTTGATAAATTCAACAGCATCAGCTAAAGGTATTATTTGATTATCTGTATCTCGACGTGCTTTAAATTCCAGTTCCCTTGCATCTAATCCTTTTTCACTAAATACATAACGGTAGGGGATCCCTATTAATTCCATATCAGCAAACATAACACCAGGACGTTCCTTGCGATCATCCAGCACCACATCAATTCCAGCTTCCAATAATTCCTGGTAAAGCGAGATAACTGCTTCTCGTAAACGTTGCGATTTATGCATGTTGATTGGTATTAATGCCAACTGAAAAGGCGCAATGGATGCTGGCCAGATTATTCCCTTATCGTCATGGTTTTGTTCGATTGCTGCAGCAACAATACGGGAAACACCTATTCCATAACAACCCATCGTAAGTGTGATAGCTTTTC
>JANQJZ010000009.1 GCA_028281365.1 Gammaproteobacteria bacterium
AGAAACAACGCAAAGCGGAAGAAGAAAAACTTAAGCAAATAAAAAAGAAAAAAGAAGCCGAAGAGAAAAAACGCAAGGTAGAACAAAACAAATTAAAAAAACTGGAAAAAGAAAAAAAGGAACTTGAGAAAAAGCGTAAGCTCGAACAAGAAAAGAAGAAAAAGGCTGAAGAAGAACGAAAGAAACTAGCGGCCGAAAAAAAGAAAAAGGAACAGGAAAGGCTTAAAGCTGAGGAACAAAGAAAACAAAAAGAACGTGAAAAACAATTACAGGAACAATTGGATGCAGAACTTCAGGCAGAACAGGAACAACAGGATTTAACCGAGATTCAAAAATATACTGTGTTAATAAGCAGAGCCGTTGAAAATAAATTCAATAAATTAGGACTGCCAGAAAATTTAAAATGTATAATTTTGGTGCGCATGTTACAAGGCGGAAAAGTTGCAGACGTTTCTATAGTTGAGTCCAGTGGTAATGATCTATTTGATAAGCGTGCTGAAACCGCCGTATATTCTGCTTCCCCATTACCTGTACCGGAAGAAACCCGATTATTTGAAAAAATGCGTAATATGCGATTCACATTTGAACCTTAGGATATAACACTAATTATGAATTTCTTTAAAAGACTCGTTTTAATTAATTTTTTATTTGTCTCGTTTGGGGCTAATGCGGTACTTGATATCAAGATAACCCAGGGAATTGAGCAGTCATTGCCAATTGCAATTATCCCTTTTGGCTGGTCTCAGGCGGCTAATATTGCACCAATCGACATATCGTCAATCGTTAACAATGACCTTGCGAGAAGTGGGCGATTCGATGTTATGGAAGAACAGTATCTGCCTCAACAACCACACAACTTCGATGATATAAATTTTGGTGATTGGCGTAAGCTGGGTATGGAAAATATCCTTATAGGAAACCTTAAACTTGATGATCAGGGGGATTACGATGTCAGTTTTCGATTGATTGATATTTATCGTGGGATAGAAATTGCCAGTGGCAGACAAACCGTAAAAGCAGCACATCTTCGCCGAGTAGCCCATCAAATCAGCGATGTCATTTTCGAAAAACTGATTGGCATACCGGGTGCATTTAATACGCGTGTTGCGTATATAACCGTCAAAGAGAATAACGGTAGTAAATTACACACATTACAAATTGCAGATGCAGACGGGTTTAACGCGCAAATTTTACTGGAATCCAAAGAGCCGCTATTGTCTCCATCATGGTCGCCTGATGGCAAAAAGATTGCTTATGTCTCTTTTGAAGGGAAAAATTCAGCAATTTATGTTCAGGATGTATCAACAGGTCAACGTGAACGAATTGCAGCATTTCCGGGAATAAATAGCGCACCAGACTGGTCTCCGGAAGGTTCGCGCCTGGCTATGACATTGTCCAAGGATGGTAATACAGAAATATATGTAATGAACCTCAGGAACCGTTCATTACAAAGACTGACAAACCATGCTGGCATAGATACTGAACCGAGCTGGTCACCTGACGGACAAAAACTGGTTTTTACCTCTGATCGAAGTGGTGGACCACAAATATACGAAATCAATGCCCGGGGAGGCCAGCCAAAAAGGATTAGTTTTGACGGTAAATATAATGCTCGACCGGAATATTCTCCTGATGGAAAATTTATTACACTGGTACATGCCGTAAATGGTTCTTACCGGATTGGAATTCTTGACCTGGCTAATGGCGCAATTAATACATTAACGGATGCCCGTCTGGATGAGTCGCCAAGTTTTGCCCCGAACGGCGGTATGATTATTTATGCGACAACAGGTGTCAGGGGAGCCCAGTTAGCAGCGGTTTCTACTGATGGTCGCATTCACCAGCGGCTTGGTTTACAACAAGGAGATGTTAGAGAACCGGCCTGGGGGCCATTTTTGAAATAATATGCCAGCTATACTTCGATAAGCTGGCGTTAGAATGATATGCTTTTTTAAATAGACTGATTGATATTGAGGAGAAGATATATGTTCATCCGTTTAATATTGGTAATAGGATTATCAAGCCTGCTTTTTGGCTGTAGTTCTGACGAGGTTAAGGAAGAGGATCCCGTTCAAGTTGAAGATCGTTCCAGTGCTGCAACGGGCGGGGCAGCAGAAGATTCAGGGGCACAGGCATATGGTACTGATGATGGATCTACATCCGGTTTTAGCGAACTTGATGATCCACAAAGCCCGCTTTCTGTCCGCATTATTTATTTTGAATATGATAGTAGCGAAATACAGTCTGAATATCGTTCTGTTATAGAAGCCCACGCCGCTTATTTGATACGTAATCCCAGTACAACAATAACCCTGGAAGGACATGCTGATGAACGTGGTTCACGTGAATACAATCTTGCATTAGGCGAACGTCGTGCACAGTCAATCAGACAGCAGATGGCACTTTTAGGCGTCGCATCAAGTCAAATGCGTTTAGTGAGTTATGGTGAAGAACGTCCGGCAGTTGAAGGACATGACGAAGCGTCCTGGCAACAAAATCGTCGTGTAGAAATATTGTATTAATCTTTATTGGTGGTAAATAAATGCGAATTGTTATCGGTTTTTTCAGTTTAATATTTGTATTTGTAAATGTTGCATTGGCTGAAGAAGCCACAGTAGAGGGAAACCAGGCCCCGATCGTTGAACCTGTCACGCAGGATATCAATGCTCGATTGCAACGTGTGGAAAAATTCCTGGATAACAAGGCTTTGCTCGACATGCTGGAGGTTCTTGAATCACTTAAAGTTGAGGTCAATACATTACGTGGTGAAATCGAAGTTCAAACGCATACGATTGAACAGCTAAAACAGAAACAACGTGATCTTTATACTGATGTCGATCAGCGCCTGCAACGCATGGAATCTAATTCGACAAATACTTTTGCAACACAAACGGCTGAAAGTATCCCGGTACCACCTGAAAATAATAATGATAACCAGGATAACATTGCAGACTCTGATGCGGCGGCTCCTGAAGAGAATCTCGCCGCTAGTACAGAAGATCAGGAACCAGTTGACCCGCTAAAAGCTGAAGCGGTCTATCAACGTGCATTTAAACTATTAAAAGAGTCACAATATGATCAAGCCATAAAGGCTTTTAAAAACTTTTTAGCAGATTATCCGGATAGCGCATATTCAGATAATGCACAATACTGGATGGGCGAAGCTAATTATGTCATGCAAAAATATGAACTTGCTATAAACGAGTATCAGGCCCTGTTAAATACTTATCCGGACAGCCAGAAAGTATCGCATGCTCTATTAAAGATTGGTTACAGCTATGCTGAGCTGGGTAACTCCGCTGATGCAAAAAAAACATTAAAGGAAGTAAAAAAACAATATCCTGGAACAACTGCTGCCCGTCTTGCTGACGAGCGTTTAAGAAAAATAAGTTCAAGTGAATCTAATACCTGATTTTCCTATGGATTCAGGTACAAAACATGAACTTTCAGTTCAACAAAATACGCAAACTGAATTGCGTATAAACGAAATTTTTTATTCCATTCAGGGAGAATCTGTCAAGTCGGGCTTGCCTACCGTTTTTATAAGACTAACAGGTTGTCCGTTAAGATGTCGTTATTGTGATACTGCCTATGCTTTTCATGATGGCAGCAAAATGACTATCGATTCAATTATCCATAATATTAGTCAATACCGGGCAAAGCACGTCACCGTTACCGGTGGTGAACCTTTAGCACAGCACTCCTGCCTAGAATTGCTTGCCAGGCTTTGCGATGAAGGGTTTCTTGTGTCATTGGAAACAAGCGGCTTCATGGACATAGCAAATGTGGATGAGCGAGTTATGAAAATAATGGACATAAAAACACCCGGCTCAACAGAGGAAAATAAAAATAATTTTGATAACTTGAAGTATCTGACTGAACACGATCAGATTAAATTCGTGATTTGTAATAAAACTGATTATGAATGGTCTGTGCAAAAAGTTACCGATCTAAATCTTACCGATATCTGTGAAATATTATTTTCTCCTGAGCATGATTCGCTTTGCGCGAAAGAATTAGCCGAATGGGTATTGGAAGATAAATTAAATGTGCGCTTACAGTTACAATTACACAAGTATCTGTGGGGTAATGTCCCCGGTAAATAACCTCACGCTTGCTATTTTTTCAGATAATATTGTTACAGCATTTTATGAACGCCCTCATTTACAACATAGTAAAATCGGTCCTTCATAAAATACTGCGCCTCATTCTCTAAAAAACTATCTAACCGTGAGATATTCTTTACTGTGACGGATTTTAATAAAACTGTTGTATTAGTATCCGGTGGTCTTGATTCAACAACGACACTTGCTATAGCTAAAGATCTCGGCTTTATTTGTTATGCATTAAGTTTTGATTATGGTCAACGCCATGTCTCTGAATTGAATGCGGCAAAAAAAATCACACAAACTTTTGCAGTCGCCGAACATAAAATTATCAAGTTCGACCTCGTTCAGATTGGCGGTTCTGCACTAACGGATAATTCCATTGATGTTCCTTCAGCACCAACTGAGGGAATACCTGTTACATATGTTCCCGCAAGAAACACCTTGTTTTTATCTTATGCACTTGCCTGGGCCGAAGTATTAAATGTTAATGATATATTTATTGGTGTAAATGCTGTCGATTATTCCGGTTATCCCGATTGTCGACCGGAATATATAAAAGCTTATGAACAATTAGCTAACCTTGCGACCAAGGCTGGAATAGAAGGAACAAAATTCAAGATTCATACACCACTTATTGAAATGACTAAAGCCGAAATAATTAAAAAAGGTTTATCATTAAATATTGATTACTCGATGACTGTTTCCTGCTATCAATCAAACGCTGATGGACGTGCATGTGGTGTTTGTGATTCCTGTAGATTCAGAAAAGACGGTTTTGAAGCTGCCGGGACAATGGATCCAACTTTATATCAATAATTTTATAATCAAACTATTCAGGAGAAAAAATATGAGTGAAAAATTTGATCAAGGCAAACCTCTTGCAGAGCTTCATCTTGGTGAAGCCGGAATTAAGGCAGCCGGAAATACATCACCGGAACTTCTCAAATTTGTCGTCGAACATGGATTTGCCGACATGTATACTGATGAATCACTCGACCAACGTTCTCGAAAGATTGCGACTTTAGCATCATTGGTAACATCGGGACGCCTACCACAACTTGAATGGCACATACGTGGTGCATTGGAGAAGGAATTAATGAATAAGGATGAAATAAAGCAACTGATAATACAGATGACTATTTATATTGGATATCCGTCAGCGTTTAATGCAATGGCTGTTGCAAATAAGGTATTTGAAGAATTTAATTAATTAACCTTCTGCTTCTAACTTTGTTTATTGGTTGATACAAGGCAACATACTGTTTTTCCATTAGACGGATATAATTATTGTAACGAGTTCGAATTTCACGAACATAAACGACAGCCTGACCGCACCGGCAATAACGTTCTTGCTTGCCTTCGTTGTAATATGGTTTAGCTAATGCCAACATTGCCAGCTCAACATTGTCAAACCACTGATCTTTATCAAGCCCCATAGTAGTAGCCAGTTCACGGGCTTTTTTAACCCTGCCATAACCTGCATTATACGAAGCCAAAGCGAACCAGGTACGATCCTGTAATGACAAGGTATCTTCAAATTTGTCCCTTAAATAACTTAGATACCGAATACCGGCATAGATACTTGTTTCAGGGTTATTTGTATCACTTACGCCCATTAATTCTGCTGTTGACGGGATTAACTGCATCAAGCCTACCGCACCAGCATATGAATTCGCATCTGGATTAAACTGACTCTCCTGAAACATTAAGGCAGTTATCAAGCGCCAATCAAACCCGTATTTATTTGCATAAGTTTGCGTCAAATCATCATAAGGTGATAACGAAGTAAACTGGGTCAATCTTTCATTTTTGACTATCTGTTTATTTTTCGGTTGATTAAAATACTTGGCGTGTAAAACATTATAATGTTTACCGCGATATTCATTTTCAATAAACCTGTTAAGTTCAGTTAACAATTGCTTATTGGAATACCTGACAGCCCATTGGTGTGCAGAAGGCTCGGCTAGTACAAACTGTGGTTGCAAACCAATACCTTTAGCATAACTTGAATTCAATTCATGACTACCTATAACGGTCAAATCATACATACCCATAGCGACCATTAATAGAGTTCCTTCAAGATTGATTCCGTCATCTGTTTTTACAAGTTCGAATTCCATATTCTGCTTTTGCAGCTCGGACATAAATTTCCAATAAGGGCTGTCTTGCGAAAGTGTTATTCGACGGCCTTTTAATTCACGAAGATCCAGTAATTTTCCATCTGTTTGTCTGCCAACAATAACCGGGCTCGAATAATCATAAGGATTGGTGTATTGAATCTCCTTGTGAACTTCTAACAGGTTCCCTGGTAAAGATGCGGCTATGATGTCCCCTTTTCCTTGTTGTAATAATTTAAACATCTGTTCCTGGTTTTCCGCTATTACAACTTCAACCCGCATCCTGTGATTAGAAGCAAAGTTTTTAATTAATTCATATTCAAACCCAAGCAATTTACCTTTTTGTAAATAATAATGTGATGGGTTTGAGTTAGTAATAATTCTTATGACTCCACGATCTTTTAATAATGGCAAATCATCAAAATAGATCGTTTCAACATTATGGGTTAATGCTTGCTGATTTAAGTAGTGATTTAATGTTTTATGTAAATCATTTGCGTCTGCACTAACAGCCCAGGCCATATTTCTTTCTGCAGTAAAATTAAAACTGGCCCGTAGATCCGGATTATTTGGTAAATACTCATCCAGAAACATGCTATCAATAATGGCTGAATCATACTGGCCGGTTTTGACGTTTTTCATTACTTCTGCTTCCGGCATGGTTGCTGGAATCTCCTCCAAAACCATACCGGTTAATATTTCTTTAAATTCAACCAGTGTGTTCCAAACGTCTGAGCTTTTATACGCTACAACCTGCCGACCAGCCAAATCATCAACACGTGTAATACGGCTACTGTCAGATCGTTCAACAACTTTATAGCTTGCATTAGTCCATGAATGAGTAAAGTTAATCAGCCCTTCCGTACCACCATCAATATCTTTATCCTGAGCAACAATTATGTCGCCATTGCCCTTGACTAATTCCGGTAATAATTTCCATTCCTCATCAATACCAATCCATTTAATTTCCAATTCGTTTAATAGTGCAAAATTCTCAATTAAATTTTTTTCCTTACTGCTAATGACACATCCGTTTTGCTTATCCTGGATCAAGACTCTAAGGTATTTTTCTTTATCGCTGGCAGCATTTTGCAATTTAGAATCTTCGCTTATGAATTCCGGTGCTGCACAATATTGCCCCGAATCAGGCAAAGCCATTACTCGAAATGGTACAGATGAAAATACAACGAATAGTATGAGCTTTAAATAACAAGCTGGGATATCTATTTTGTATAAAGTCATTGTTTCCTTCATCCAGTTGAACAAGGGAACGGCCAGTTGGCGCGAATCATAGCCGTTTCAGTCGGTTTAATCTATATATAGTGGCTAAAATTACTATTTATACTATATATAGAAGTCATTATTTGTAGCAGCGAAAAGGTATCACAGCTATTGTTGCGCTGCAATATATTTATGTGCGGCGCAACATTTCATAGACCTTACCGGTAAAGGAAAATTCAGAAGGCTATTTATGATTGCTTAAAAAAGAATATCCAGGTGAGTGATTACCAGATTATAAAACTTAAATATCCTGTATTTCCTGTAACCGTTCTGGCGTACCTATATCGCACCAATTCCCGCTAAAATGCTGCCCACTCAGACAACCTTTATCCGCAGATTGACGCAATAATGGAGCCAACGGATACCGACCCATTGGGCAATCACTGAAGAATTTTGGACGAAATAATCCAATGCCGCTGTAAGTCAGCATCGTTTTCCCCTGATTTAAAACCCGGCCATTATCTAATGCAAAATCACCCTCAATATTATGCGGCGGGTTATCAACCAGGACCAAATGAGCATCAGCATTAAAGCTTTTTGGCAGTAAGCGATAATCAAAATCCGTATAGATATCCGCATTAGTCACAATGAAAGGATCTTCGCCTAATAAAGGCATAGCCTTGATGATTCCACCTGCTGTTTCCAGCGGTAAACTTCCCTCATCAGAGTAATGTATCTTTACATCAAAATGCTCACCACTACCCAAACGGGATCTGATTTTATGACCTAAATGTCCCAGGTTGATAACCAGTTCTTTACACCCGGCTTTAGCCAGGGCCTGGATTTGATAAACAATTAAAGCTGTACCATTAACTTCTAATAGAGGTTTAGGTATTTCATCGGTTAATGGTTTAAGACGTTCACCACGACCGGCAGCGAGAATCATTGCAAACATCAGTTTTTCTCAAGTTGTGGCAAGACACACTTTTCTATTACTAATATTAATGTATCTAATTCAGGATAATCATGTTTAAGATCGACAATATAGGAAAGCGTACGTGGGATATCATTAAGAAATCCGCATTTTCCGTCACGATGACAAAGCCTTGCAAATATACCGCTAGCCTTTAAATGACGCTGAACTCCCATTAGATCAAACCATTTTTGAAATTGTTTATTATTAATTTTGATCGCTGGATTAACCGTATGCAGTTCATCCAAATATTGATTAACCCAACGACTTATTTGCCCGGGCTTCCATTTTATATAACAATCCTTCAATAACGAGACTAAATCGTAGCTGATTGGACCAAGTACAGCATCCTGATAGTCAATAATTCCCGGGTTATCTTTATCACATAGCATTAAATTTCTGGAGTGATAATCTCTATGCACAAATACCTGGGGCTGTTCCATAGCATTTTTAATAAGCAAATCTGTAATTTCATTCAGAGCATTAAGTTCTTTTTCATCCAGATTAATTTTCAAATGTCTTTCCAATAACCAGTCAAAAAATAAATTAATTTCCTCACGTAAAAGAATTTCATCATATAAGCCTAATCCCGTAGCATCGGCATCAATTTGAATTCGTACTAATGATCTTATTGCATCGTTATAAAGCGTCTCAACGGTTGATTGATTCAGCTTATCCAGATATAAATCATTTCCAAAATCCGTAATCAACAAAAAACCCTGTTTTACATCTTTATTAAAAATAACAGGAACGTTAACTCCGCTTTTTCCCAGTTTATTACTTACTTCAACAAATAAGGCGCTATTTTCATGTTCGGGTGGAGCATCCATAACTATATAACTTGTATCTTTAATTAAAACTCGATAGTACGATCTAAAACTTGCATCTTCTGATGCAGGTATTACTTCGAAATCACTGGTTTTAAATAGCTCCACCAGCCATTCCTTTAACAGATTTAGACGATCAGACATGGCATATATTTAACTTAAAATCTAACACAGTGTATGTTGTTTTGCTCTATTGGTAAAAATCCATATATTTTTCCCTGGGCATAAATGGTTCATGCAATACCTGATAGCTCATGAAATATTCAGTCTATTCTGGCATCATCGCACTGATCATAATTTTATAGGAAAAACTGGTAAATGCTGATCGAATGTTTATTAGTGACAATTGGCTTGGTCATTCTGGTTTATGGTGCGGATATCTTTGTAGATGGTGCATCCGGTACTGCCCATATGCTTGGTCTACCAACATTAATAATAGGCTTAACCGTAGTAGGCTTTGCAACTTCCGCCCCGGAAATCATTGTAGGCTCGATATCTGCATGGCAAGGCAAAACCTCCATCGCGATTGGTAACGCACTTGGATCAAATATAACCAATATTGGTTTAGTCCTGGGGTTAAGCATATTAATCCTACCAATGACGGTTACATCGCAAACAATAAAAAGAGAATTTGCGTTAATGTGTTTATCTATTGTTCTTGCATTATTACTAATGTTGGATGGTTATCTGAACAGAGTAGATGCATTAATTTTATTGGTTGCATTGGTTATTTTTATATCCGGAGTTATCTGTATTGCTAAAAAATCACCTGTAGATGACCCATTACCAGCTGAATTTGACCAGGAACTAAAAAAGGCAGTCTCTCTCGGCAAGTCGCTCACTATGTTGTTTGCGGGTTTGATATTATTGTTATTAGGGGCTGAATTATTAGTCAGGGGAGCTGTTTCAATTGCAGAATTTTTTGGTCTGTCAGATCTTATTATTGGCTTAACGATTATCGCCATAGGAACAAGCTTGCCCGAATTAGCAGCATCAATCGCCAGTTTGATAAAAAAAGAAGCTGATATTGCAATTGGTAATATCATTGGATCAAACATGTTTAATATGCTGGCAGTTTTGGGCATACCCGTTTTAATAAACCCGGATCAGTTTAGCCAAGAGGTTATTACCCGGGATTTCCCGGTTATGATCATACTGACTTTATTGCTTGGAACTATGGTATTCATATCCAGCAAAGGTAAACTTGTCAGGACTGAAGGGGCAATATTATTTATTGGTTTTATCGCATATCAATATATATTGTTTTCACAAAACTTTTCTGGAATATAAGTAGAATCTAAACCGGGAAAAGATTTACGAATGAATGAAATAAATAAAAACAAAATTAGTACACTTGGTAAAGCAGTGATTGAAACTGAACAAAATGCTTTATCAAAATTAATCGATCGCATAGATGATAAATTTGTTGAAGCATGCGAAATAATTCTTGGCTGCGCCGGAAGAGTTATCGTTATCGGCATGGGTAAGTCCGGTCATATTGGACATAAAATTGCTGCAACTCTTGCCAGCACGGGTTCTCCTGCATTTTTTGTACATCCTGGTGAAGCAAGTCATGGAGATCTGGGAATGATTACAACAAATGATGTTGTTATGGTGTTATCTAATTCGGGGGAGACTGATGAAGTAGTTGCATTATTACCGGTAATAAAAAGATTAAATATCCCGATGATTTCTCTCACCGGGGATCCTAATTCAACTCTGGCCAAGGCAGCCACTGTGAATATTGACATAAGTGTTGAAAAAGAAGCCTGTCCACTTGGTTTGGCACCAACAGCAAGTACTACTGCCACATTGGCAATGGGCGATGCCATTGCAATTGCTTTACTTGAAGCGAGAGGATTTAGTGAAAACGATTTTGCCCTGTCACATCCCGGAGGAACACTCGGCAGGCGTTTGTTGTTGCATGTTAGTGATATCATGCACACCGGCGATGAAATACCAAAAGTAGAAAAATCCGCCTTGCTTAGTGAAGCTCTGGTTGAAATGTCACAAAAAGGCCTGGGTGTGACCACTATAGTTGATGATAATGATAATATACTCGGCATCTTCACTGATGGTGATTTACGTCGTTCACTAGATGCAAATATCGATATAAAAACCTGTCGGGTTGAAGACGTAATGACAAAAAATGGTAAAACGATAGAACCCGATGCCCTCGCTGCCTCTGCACTTTCTTTAATGGAAACTCACCGGATCAATGCCTTGGCTGTTGTTAATAGTGAAAATAAGTTGATCGGTATATTAAATATGCATGATTTATTGAGGGCAAGGGTAGTCTAGGCAATGGACAAAAAAACTATTTTAAACATCGCAAGTAATATTAAATTAGCAGTGTTTGATGTCGATGGCGTATTAACAGACGGTCGATTAATCCTTGGTGAAAACGGTAATGAATATAAATGTTTTAACGTACGTGATGGCCATGGTTTGGTTATGTTGCTGGAGTCAGGCTGCAAGATTGCTGTAATTACAGCACGTTCATCTAATATTGTTGCTGAACGAATGGCCTCTTTAGGCATCGAATATGTTTATCAAGGTGAAAAAGATAAAGGTGCAAGATTGTTGAAGTTAATAAATGATCTTGGTTATACGCGTGACGATGTGACTTATGTGGGTGATGATGTTATTGACTTGCCGGCAATGACAAAAGTTGGTCTGCCAATCGCTGTGGCCGATGCGCATCCCGAAGTAAAAAGTTTCGCGGTATGGACAACTGATCAGGCAGGCGGACAAGGCGCCGTTAGAGAAGTTTGTGAATTGATAATGCAGGCCCAGGGCACCCTTCAAACCAGACTGGACAACTACTTGTCATAATGAAAATTCTTTCATTAATTAACTATTGATACTTTCAATGTTCTCCGACAGGTGGAAACTGGTATTAACCTTAATTATCGCTGCGGCTATTAGTTACTGGGTATTAGAAAAATTAACGGGTGACAATATAAAAAAATTAAACAGGTTGGCGCATCACCCGGATTACTATATGGAAAATTTTTCAACCTTAACAATGAACCAGGATGGCACACCTAAAAACAGATTGAATGCTATTTATATGGCACACTATCCGGATGATAATACGACAGAATTACACGAGCCCGAGCTGGAGATTTTTCGCAAGGATAAGCCTCCAATTATAGTAAATTCTGACAAAGGCTGGGTTACTTCAAATAATGAAGTGATATTATTAAGTGGTAATGTGTATTTACATCAGGACGATGAGTTTGGTGAACGTAAGATTGAACTAATTACACAAGACGCAAGGGTACTGGTTGATCAAAAATATGCCGAGACTACCAAACCAGCAACACTAATTACCAAACGTTCTGTCACAAAATCGATAGGGATGCGAGCATATTTACAAGAACAACGTATGGAGTTCCTTAACGATGTACATACTACTATTGAACCTAAAAAAACAAATTAGGTTTTTAACTATTATTGCCCTTACGTTTCACTTTAATAGTGCCTTTGCACTATCCACAGATAAACAACAGGATATTGAGATTGAAGCAGATTCTGCTGAAATGGATGATATTAAAGGCATCACTATATATAGAGGTGATGTAGTTGTAACCCAGGGCAGCATAAAAATGACTGGCCATACGATGACTGTTTATTTCGATGATAATGACGATATGAAACTTGTCATCATGCAGGGGACACCTGCAACATATCGTCAATTACCGGATAATAGCGAAATTTATGATGAGGCTGAAGCCTTGCAAATGGAGTATTATGCGCTTAAAGATTACGTCATTCTCATTGATGAGGCCCTGGTAACCCAGGAAGGGCTTCGTTTCAGCGGAAGTCGAATAGAATATGACACTGTTTTAAGTCAGGTAAAAGCAAAAGGCTCGACTAAAACAGCAAAACAAAAAGATAATAAAGAACAAAAGAAAAAAGATGGGCGCGTCAAAATAACCATCAAAAAGAAAAAGGAAGAATAGCCGGCATTAGCTTTACTCTTGCGGGAGAATGCCAACTATTGATTAATTTATATGAGCATCTTATCCGTACGCCACCTGTCAAAATCCTACCGTTCCAGAAAAGTTGTCTCTGATGTCAGCTTAGCCGTAGAAAGCGGGGAAACCATAGGCTTACTTGGGCCTAACGGTGCGGGTAAAACAACAAGTTTTTATATGATCGTCGGACTCGTACCGGCAGATAGTGGCACAATCCATCTAAATAACCGGGAGATTAGCCGGTTAAGTATGGACGAACGCTCACATATGGGGCTTGGTTATCTCCCTCAAGAAGCCTCGGTTTTCAGGAAATTAACTGTTGAAGAAAATATTATGGCAATTCTGGAGACCCGCTTACCAAACAATCAACAAAAAGCCAGACAACGACTGGAGTTACTATTACAGGAATTTCATATTGCCCATATAAGAGATAATCTGGGAATAAGCCTGTCAGGAGGTGAGCGTAGACGGTTGGAAATAGCACGGGCGCTTGCATCCGAGCCTCGTTTTCTTCTATTAGATGAACCATTTGCCGGTATTGATCCTATTTCAATCAATGATATACAGCGTTTGATACATCGACTATGTGAACATGGTATAGGTATTTTAATTACTGACCATAACGTTCGTGAAACATTAGGAACCTGTGATCGTGCCTATATAGTCAATGAAGGCAAAATTCTTGCAGAGGGGACACCCGAACAAATATTAAAAAATGATCAAGTGAGAGACGTCTATCTTGGTGATCAATTTACTTTGTAAATTCATGTTTTAGCAAGATTAATTCAAATAAATGAATTTTAAGTTAAAATTAATACTATGAAGCCTTCTTTACAATTAAGAATTGGTCAAAGCCTGACGATGACGCCACAATTGCAACAGGCAATACGCTTGTTGCAATTGTCCAGTATCGAGCTACAAGCTGAAATCCAGGATGTGCTTGAATCAAATATGATGCTTGAAATTGATGAAGGAGAAACAGAACAACCTGCTTCTGATGCCTCATCAAGCAATAATGAAGAGTCGGTCTCCAGTCAGGAAACAACTGATCAGAGTACCGACATGAATCAGGAGAATATACCTGATGATTTACCTGTCGATAGTGCATGGGAAGATGTCTACGATAACAGCACCCCTTATACAAGAGGAAGTGCAGACAATAACGGTTACGAAGGCTTTGAAAATATAGATACGAAAGAACATACGCTGCGTGAACATCTTGAATGGCAGCTTAACCTGACACCTGTGTCCGACACTGACAAAATTATTGCAATGGCTATTATCGACTCACTTGATGATGACGGCTACTTAAGTAGCTCGATTGAAGATATATTGACGACTATTAATGATATTGATGAAGTAGGAACTGAAGAAATAGAAGCCGTATTACGAATGATTCAAACTATGGATCCCGTTGGCGTTGGCTCCAGAGATATAAAGGAATGTCTCAGTATTCAATTAAAACAGTGCCCTTCTGAAACGCCGCGAATAGAACAGGCTCAACAACTTGTTGATAATTATCTTGATATGTTGGCGTCGCATGACTACAACCAGCTGATGCGTAAAATGAAGCTTAACCAGGATGAATTAACCGAGGTTATTAATTTGATTCAGTCAATGAATCCACGCCCGGGTAATCAAATTAATGAAACCCGAACTGAATATGTCGTACCGGATGTTTATGTGAAAAAAGTTAAAGGTGTGTGGAAAGTTGATTTGAATACAGATGCAATTCCTGCGTTAAGAATTAATTCAGTTTATGCCAATATGATCCGTAGAGCAGATAACAGTGACGACAATAATTCGTTGAAATCACATCTTCAGGAAGCGCGTTGGTTTATCAAAAGTTTACGCAGTAGAAGCGAAACTTTATTACGTGTTGCAACTTGTATTGTTGAACGACAACGGGCTTTTCTTGAATATGGTGAAGAAGCTATGAAACCGCTGGTTCTTCATGATGTGGCTGAAGCTCTCGGCATGCATGAATCAACAATTTCCCGGGTAACAACACGTAAGTATATGCATACGCCACGAGGAATATTTGAACTTAAATATTTCTTTTCCAGTCATGTTAGTACGAACTATGGCGGGGCATGCTCATCTACAGCAATACGCGCATTAATAAAAAAGCTGATTGGTGCTGAAACACCCAATAAGCCGCTTAGTGATAGCAAAATAGCGGCTATTCTTGAAGATCAGGGTATTAATGTTGCACGTCGGACTGTGGCTAAATATCGTGAAGCGATGGCAATACCGCCCTCAAATGAACGCAAACGGCTTGCTTAAAATAATAAAAACTTTTACCAGGAGTTAACTATGCAAATTAACCTGACAGGTCATCATATTGATATCACTGATTCATTAAAATCATATGTTGATAATAAATTTGAACGGCTGGAGAGACATTTCGACAATATTACAAACATACATGTAATTTTAACTGTCGAAAAAGACAGACAAAAAGCCGAAGCAACTATGCATGTTAATAGAGGCAACTTATTTGCAGACGACGAACAGGATGATATGTATGCTGCAATAGACGGACTTGTTGATAAGTTAGACAGACAATTAAAAAAACATAAAGAAAAATTAACAGATCACCATCGAGCAGAAGGTGGTTTAAAAGACCGAAATATTATTTAGTTAAACCTTCAAGTTTTCTGTGGACCATAAACTAATGAAGATAGACGATATCCTTTCGCCCGAATGTGTGTTACCTAACCAGGATTGTCATAGTAAAAAAGATGCACTGGACACACTTGCAAAAACAATTGCTGATTCAGACAATGCCATATCGCAAACCGAGGTTTTTGATTGTCTCATTGCCAGAGAAAAGCTTGGTAGTACCGGATTAGGAAACGGGATTGCAATACCACATGGCAGATTATCAAATAGTAAAAAAACTATAGCCGCATTTTTACAACTTGATGAAGGCATTGATTATGATGCCGTTGATAAACAACCTGTTGATCTGCTTTTTGCATTAATCGTTCCTGAGGAATCAACTGATGAACATTTACAAACTTTAGCGACCCTCGCAGAGATGTTCAGCGATAAAAATATTATAAGAAAACTAAGAAGAGGTCGTTCAGCAAATGAAATTCATTCTATCTTGACGGGCTAACATAATGGCAGGCATTACTAACCAATTAAGTATTGAAGATCTTTTTAACATACATCGAGAGAAATTAATGCTTGAATGGGTAGCCGGTAAGCAAGGTGCAAAACATGCGATCATCAGGGGAGATGAACAAACACCGGAAACGCTAAAAAAAACAAAAAAGAAAACATCCAAAAAAAAGACTGATAGTTCTTCAGACACTATAAAAAGTTTATCACTAATTGGTCATCTGAACCTTATACACCCTCACCAAATACAGATTCTCGGGAATGTTGAATTAAAGTACCTGGAAGGATTAAGAAGTATTTCAATGCAGGATGCTGTTATACAACTATTTAAAAGTAATCCGGCATGTGTAATTGTTGCTGATGGGTGTAAAGTCCCAACTTTACTAAAAAGAAAAAGTAATGAGCATAGCATTCCATTATTTTCTTCACCTATGATCAGTGACAAGCTGGCAGACATAATTCATTATTTTCTTACAAATTTATTTGCAGACATGTTAACGCTGCATGGCGTCTATATGGAAGTTATGGCCATTGGTGTACTCATTACGGGGCCTAGCGGAATAGGCAAAAGCGAACTTGCGCTTGAATTGATATCAAGAGGACATCGGTTAATCGCTGACGATGCTCCATTATTTTCCAGAATTGCGCCCGATATTATTGACGGTACCTGTCCAAAGACTTTACAGGATTTCCTGGAAGTCAGGGGACTGGGCATTATTAATGTCCGGGAACTTTTTGGTGATAGCGCAATTAAAAAAAACAAGTATTTAAAATTGATCGTGCAATTGCAGCCTATGGATACTGATAATTTACTAGACCTCGACAGGCTTGAAGGGAGCTATAGTACGCGAAATGTGCTTGATATGGAGATACCTGAAATTACCCTGCCTGTCGCTCCAGGCCGTAACCTTGCTATCATGCTTGAATGTGCAGCCCGTAACCACATCTTGCGGGTCAGTGGATATAATGCATCTGAAATATTTGCAAAACGTCAAAAAAGGCTAATCGAGTCGGGCGAAATATAAATGAACGACGAAGACCGTCGACTAATTATTGTTAGCGGGCTAGCTGGAGCAGGAAAGACTGTCGTACTTAATACGCTTGAAGATCTTTCTTATTATACAATAGACAATTTGCCAACCAGCTTACTTAACACGCTTATAGAACAGCTGTTAGATCCGGATTATAATCTTGCAAAGCAGATCGCTATTGGTATGGACGCAAGGAATAGTCATGCTGATCTCTCCTACATCCCCGATTTGTTTAAATCTCTAAACAAAAAAAACATATCAACAGAGTTAATCTTTATAGAAGCCAGCGATGACGTTTTAACCAAACGATTCAGTGAAACACGCCGTAAACACCCTTTGTCATCTGATTCTGTGTCTTTAAGTGACGCAATACAATGTGAACGAGATGCCATTGGTATGCTTTCCGAAGTGGCCAATTTACGAATTGATACCAGTCATATGCAATTGCATGAATTAAGAAATATCATTCGGGAACGAATAGCACGAAAAGAGAAGGATCGTTTATCTTTACAGATAATGTCATTCGGTTACAAGAACGGTATCCCCAAGGATTCTGATTTTGTATTTGATTTAAGATGCCTGCCAAATCCATACTGGAAAAAAACTTTACGTCGCTATTCCGGTAAAGATAAACCTGTAATTGATTTTTTGTCAAAACAGGAATCTGTGAAAAAAATGTTAGAGGATTTAAAAAAGTTTTTTGATTACTGGATACCACAATTTGAAGCGGATAACCGAAGTTATCTGAGTATAGCGTTCGGTTGTACCGGTGGGCATCATCGTTCTGTTTTTATTGCTGAACAACTTGCTAAAGAGTTTGAAAAAAGCGGGAAGCAAATTATCTTGAGACATCGGGACGTATAAAATGAACGTGGGCATATTAATAATAACGCATAGTGGGATCGGCGCATCTATTTTTGGAACAGCCAGGTTTATGATTGATGACTGTCCATTAAATGTGAAATTACTTTCTGCAAACCGGGAAAGTGACCCGGATGAACTGCTTGAGTCTGCATCAATACTTATTAAGGAACTGGATAAAGGAGATGGTGTTTTAATTCTGACAGATCTGTATGGCTCAACACCAAGTAATATTGCACATCAACTGGATCAATATGCGGATGTAAAAGTTGTTACGGGTCTTAATCTATCGATGTTAATACGTGTATTTAATTATGCAGAGCTCGGTTTAACCGAGCTAACCGAAAAAGCGTACAGTGGTGGCAGAGACGGTATAACTATCGATAATGACAATGGACCTGATGAATCGTAAAACTATAAAAATAAACAATCGTCTTGGCCTTCATGCCCGTGCAGCAGCAAAATTTGTTCAGATAGCATCGGCTTTTCAGGCAGAAATAAATGTGACTTCTGCAAACCGCGAAGTCAGTGGAAAAAGCATAATGGGAATTATGATGTTGGCAGCAGGAAAAGGATCAGAAATTGAAATAACAACCATCGGACCTGATGAGGATGAAGCAATGACGGCCCTGGAAAATTTGATTAACGATCGCTTTGGAGAGACTGAATGACAATTTCTATTCAAGGTGTAAGTGTTTCGCGTGGTATAGCCATTGGTCATATACATATTATCCAGCACGATCAACTTGATGTGCGTGAATATACTATTCGGAATACTCAGCTTGACAATGAAATCCAGCGTTTAAACGACGCTATTGCAAATGCAAGGTTACAATTAAGAGCAATAAAAGATCACATTCCTGTTTCCACATCAGTTGATATATCTGCCTTTATCGACACACATTTATTGATGCTGGAAGATAACGCATTAACTGAAGAGCCCAAACGGTTAATCAAGGAACGACTGTGTAATGCGGAATGGGCATTAAAATTACAACGTGATGCCCTGGTTAACGTATTTGATGAAATGGCTGATGCCTATTTAAGCACTCGGCGAGATGATGTAGATCATGTAGTAAATCGTATCCTTCGTCTATTACTGAATCAAAAACCATTACTACATGAACTTCCTGATAACCACTTAAAAAATCGTATCATTCTTGCAGATGATCTTACCCCGGCAGATACCGTATTAATGCAACATTATGGTATTGCTGCATTTGCTACGGAATTCGGTGGTCCAACTTCGCATACCGCTATATTGGCAAGAAGTCTTGATATCCCGGCTGTTGTCGGGTTGCATAACGCCAGAAGAATAATAAAAAATGATGACCTTGTTATCATAGACGGTAGTACCGGCATCGCGCTTGTTGATCCGGACAAGTCTATCCAGAGTTTTTATGAAAAGAGACAAAAGGAAGTCAAACGATACTATTCTTCATTAAACAAGCTAAAGAATGCACCTACAGAAACACTGGACGGTGTACCGATAAAATTATTGGCCAACATTGAATTGCCGAAAGATTTCGAAATGGTACGGGATGTCGGTGCGAAAGGGGTTGGTTTATATCGAACCGAATTTCTTTATATGAACCGCGAAATACCTCCGGATGAAGAAGAACACTATGAAACCTATATGAAAGTAATCAAGGCACTAAAAGGATTGCCATTGACTATACGAACCCTTGATCTGGGTGCCGATAAACAGGTAGATGGAGCGGGCCGACAATCAGGACCGGTTAGATCGAATCCGGCACTGGGGTTAAGGGCCGTCAGGTTGTGCCTGAGAGAGCCAGATTTGTTCCGACCACAGTTACGCGCGATTATCAGGGCTTCAGCTCACGGCCCGATCAGAATCATGATCCCTATGCTGACAAACGTTCAGGAAATGAAGCAGGTTTTATTAATGATCGATGAAATCAAAGCCGAGTTAAAAACTGACTCCATTGAGTTTGATAATGATATAGAAATTGGCGGCATGATTGAAGTACCTGCTTCAGCAGTTTGTGCTGATGTATTTGCCAAAAACCTGGATTTTCTGTCTATAGGAACAAATGATTTAATCCAGTACACAATGGCCATTGATCGGGTAAATGATGAGGTTAACTATTTATATGATCCATTACACCCTGCTGTATTAAGACTAATACAAACAACTATAGAAGCAGGAAACAAGGCAGATATTCCCGTCGCCATGTGTGGTGAAATGGCTGGAGAAAAGGAATATACACAACTTCTTCTCGGTTTGGGCTTAAGAGAGTTTAGTGTACACATCGCAACATTACTGGAAGTGAAAAAAATTATTAACAATTCAGATATTACCAAGCTGACCGAATTAACTCGAATGGCGTTAAATGCAACCAGTGGTGCAGAAATACATGAGCTATTACAGGAAGTAAATTCTGAAATTAATTAGTTATAACCAGACCTTCGCTATACAACTTCATTAACTAAAAATAAAATCGCTCTCGACTTAGCAATAAATTTCCAGCACTGATAGACTCGGTTGCAATAAGTACGGAATTTAACTATGGACGAAACTACTCTGGAACCAGTTGAGCTGTCGGTCGCCGATGCCTTGCATAATGCATTGGGAAAAGACGACATCGAGTCTGCCCGGGAGATTATTGCATCTCTACACCCCTCTGAAATTGCCGATATCATCGAGAGTATTCCCGGGCGTGAACGAGATAATGTCTGGCAACTGGTTGATGCAGAACTTGAGGGTGATGTCCTTTCACATATGCAGGACGCAGTCCGAACTGAGTTTCTGGAAAACATGCATCCAAAGGAAGTTGCCGATGCAACCAGGGATCTCGATGCAGATGATGTTGCAGACATTCTGCAGGACCTGCCCGGTGAAGTTGCCGATAGTATCCTGCAAACGATGGATGAACAGAACCGGCAAAGGCTTGCATCAATTTTAACCTACCCGGAAGATACTGCGGGCGGTTTAATGAATATCGATGTTGTTTCGGTTCGGGCTGATGTAACACTCGATGTTGTTTTGCGCTATCTAAGATTATTAGGCGAGATTCCGGAAAAAACCGATAATTTAATGGTTGTTGATAGAGACAATCATTACCTTGGTGTATTACCCCTGACAGAATTACTCGTTCGTGAAGAGGAAACTACGGTAGGTGAATGGATGGAAGAGGAATCTTATTTATCTGCAAATACCCCCACAACTGAAGTTGCAAAATTATTTGAACAAAGGGATCTGGTATCTGCTGCTGTTGTTGATGATGAAGGCTTATTGCTCGGTCGAATAACGATTGATGATGTGGTCGATGTCATACAGGAAGAGGCTGAACATGTTGTTCGAAGTATGGCTGGTCTCGGGGATGATGATATGTTTTCACCCGTTATCGTCAGCACCAAACGACGTGCAATCTGGTTAGGTATTAATCTAATGACAGCTTTTCTTGGGGCCTGGGTTATAGGAAGGTTTGAAGAAACAATTCAACAGCTTGTCGCTTTGGCAATACTTATGCCTGTTGTGGCTGGAATGGGAGGCATTGCAGGCAGTCAAACATTAACCATTGCGATTAGAGGTATTGCGCTGGGGCAAATTGTCAAAACAAATATAAAACCATTATTAATAAAAGAACTTACTGTAGGAATATTAAATGGCATTATCTGGTCATGCATTGTGGCGATGATTGTAATAGCCTGGTTCGATGATGCCTTTCTAGGTTTAATTATCGGTGTTTCCATGATTATTAACCTGTTAATTGCAGCCCTTGCAGGCGCATTAATACCAATGATGTTAAAACATTTTGGAATAGACCCGGCAATTGCTGGTGGAGTAATACTAACAACCGTTACTGACGTGGTTGGATTTATGACGTTCCTGGGACTGGCAACGATCTTTTTGATTGGTTAGTGATAACGCAATTTATTGTAAGAAATAGTTTCGCCTTTTACGGCGAGTTTCTTTTCTTTGCTTGGTCAAAGAAAAGAAACCAAAAGAAAGACCACCCGAATACCTTGGTCTACGACTACCCTCACAATTCAATGTCGATTACGCGTCGCGTATACATTCGTCCATGAATGGATACGCTAAAACAGACGTCCTGTCTATTTTCCGCTATCACTATCTCATTGCTCGGCAAGGTATAACGGGTTGCATGCGATTTTTAACCAGAATAGAAATAGCCGTTAGAAAGAGGAAATTGCGGAGAGGTATTTTTTTAGAAACCTTCTTTTAAATTCTTCGAGACTCCATTCCTTGTCGCTTAACGTGCATTTGTATTTATCTTTGGTGACGTAAACGTAAGCATTTTCTGTTTGTCCGTTGACTTCAACTTCCAGTAAGCATCGCTCGTAACAGATGTCTTCAAATTCATCGAGCAAATTGAGCGTATTCTTATCAATGTTTTTATAAAGTGTTCCGTCAATACTGCCATTAGAACTTTTTATTGTTGCAGGATATATTTTTCCCTTTATTTTGTATCGTTGATACCCCAATAAACGTGCTGGATTAGACGGAAAATCTTTACCGGTAATAGACTGAAATACTGCAGGGATCTGTAAAGTTCCGTATGTAAATACGGCATGCATGGATATATTTCAGGAGAAAGACGCCGATGTTTAAATGTCTACCAAGTAAACAAAACCCATTGCGGGACAATGACATCATCCAGATCGCTACGACGCAAATCCATACGTCCGTCACCATCATTATCGATCATATAATAAGCTGGCCCGACAGCAGGTGTAACCTTCACCATGTAAAGTGCACCATTAATACGGTATTCTTCGATGGTGGCATCTTCTTTACGTATAATCGTCACCTGAGGTTCTATCGTTTCACCTGTTTCAAGTGGATCCGGGAGATCCGGAGGCTCCGGAACAGGTTCAAGGCCACCTGGGTTAGTATTACCCGCCATAACGACGGATGTCGCAAATAATAATATCAATGATAATAGATACCTCTTCATTTCAGCCCGTCCTTTGCAGGTTATGGATTTGTACTTTAACACCTCATAATGATTAGATGAAGCATACCGACTTTAATTCAGATAATAATTTAGCTAAACGGAAAAGACAGGGGCATTTTTTGATGAAAATGTCATAATTTACCATCACTATTTTCAATTAATTTTAATAGATTTGATTTCTTATGACTGACAAAACAATGGTGCTGGTCGACGGTTCCTATTATTTATTCCGTGCCTACCATGTTCCCAATCTGCAAAGATTAAAAAATGCCCATGATGAACCTACTGGTGCCATCTATGGTGTTATTAATATGATCAAAAAACACCTGAGCGAAGGTGGTCCGGATTATTTTGCTATTGTATTCGATGCAAAAGGCAAAACCTTTCGTAACGATTTATATGAGGAATATAAAGCTAACCGGCCACCAATGCCTGATGATCTTGCATGTCAAATTCAACCGCTGCATGACATCATTCGTGCCATGGGGATTCCGTTATTGATCATTGAAGGTGTTGAAGCCGATGACGTCATTGCTACTTTATCACGACAAGCCTCCGGGAAAGGAATAAAGACTATAGTCTCGACCGGCGATAAAGACCTGGCGCAAATGGTGGATGAGAAAATCCATTTGATTAATACAATGAACAATACCTATTTTGATCGTGAAGGTGTTATTGAAAAATTTGGCGTCCCGCCAGAAAGGATTATTGATTACTTAACCCTGATAGGAGATACCGTTGATAATGTTCCCGGTGTTCCAAAAGTTGGGCCTAAAACAGCTGTAAAGTGGTTAAGCGAATATGGGTCTCTGGATGAAATAATTACACATGCCGATGAGATTAAAGGCAAGGTAGGTGAAAACCTTCGCAATTCTCTATCACAAATCCCTTTGTCAAAAGAACTCGTTACTTTGAAATATGATGTCGATCTGGACTGCAGGCCTGAAGATTTGGTTTTAGATACCCCGGATTATGCATCACTAAAAGATCTTTATTCTTACTGGAACTTCCGTACCTGGTTATCACAGGTTCATGAAGAGACTAAAGAGATAATCGATAATAACCCGGACCCCTCGGCAGAAGCAGTATATGAAACAATTTTAACATCAAGGCAACTTGATAAATGGATTAAAAAACTCAAGCAGGCAAATTTAATTTCTGTTGACACAGAAACAACCAGTCTTAATTACATGGAAGCAAAAATAGTCGGGGTATCATTTGCAGTTTCAGAAAATCATGCAGCATATGTCCCACTGCAACATGATTACGCCGGTGCACCGGAACAACTCTCTTTGACAAAATCGCTGGCAAAGTTAAAACCGATACTTGAAGATCAAACGAAAGCAAAGATTGGGCAAAACCTGAAATATGATCTCGAAGTCTTTGCAAACCATGACATCAACCTTAAGGGGATTAAACACGACACCATGTTGCAGTCCTACGTCGTTAATAGTACCGGCAGTCGTCATGATATGGACTCACTTGCGCAAAATTATTTATCGATTGAGACGATCCATTATGAAGATATTGCAGGGAAAGGCGCTAAACAAATTCCTTTTAATCAGGTAAGCATTGAAGAAGCATCGCCTTATGCTGCGGAAGATGCGGATATTGTACTGAAACTGCACAGGGTTTTATCGACAGAACTTAAAAAGCATACGACTCTGGAAAAGGTGTACACAACAATTGAAATTCCGTTATTGCCAGTTCTTGCAAAAATTGAGCGAAATGGTGTCATTATTGATTCAACCATGTTGTTACAACAAGGCCAGGAATTACAGGCACAGATGCAGGAAATTGAAATCAAGGCACATAATATCGCTGGCGAGAATTTTAATATCAGTTCACCAAAGCAAATTCAGGAAATTCTATATCAGAAAATGGAGTTGCCGGTATTGGCCAAAACGCCAAAAGGTCAGCCTTCTACAGCTGAATCAGTATTACAGGAGTTAGCAGAGGATTACGAATTACCCAGGCTTATCCTTGAATATCGTAGTATGAGCAAGCTTTGTTCTACCTATACTGAAAAACTGCCACAAATGATCAATCAACAAACGGGCCGGGTACATACTTCTTACCATCAGGCTGTCGCCGCAACCGGACGTTTATCTTCTTCTGATCCCAATTTACAAAACATTCCAATAAGAACCGCTGAGGGCAGAAAAATCAGGAAGGCTTTTATTGCCCCGGAAAATTATATTCTTGTGGCTGCAGACTATTCACAGATTGAATTACGTATTATGGCTCATCTATCCGGAGATAAAGGTTTACTAGATGCTTTCGAGAAGAAAATGGATATCCATAAAACGACAGCGGCTGAAGTATTCGGCATTGCTATAGATGATGTTGACACACAACAACGCCGTGCAGCAAAAGCAATTAATTTTGGTTTGATTTACGGAATGTCTGCCTTCGGTCTTGCGAAACAATTGGGCATAGGACGATCTGAAGCCCAGGATTACGTAAACTTATATTTTGAACGTTATCCCGGTGTTAAAAGTTATATGGAAAACACAAGACTTATGGCCAAGGATAACGGCTACGTCGAGACTCTCTATAGCCGGCGATTATATTTGCCCGATATTAACGCCCGAAATGCCGCGCGTCGGCAATATGCTGAAAGAACCGCGATCAACGCACCTATGCAGGGTACAGCAGCAGATATTATTAAATTAGCAATGATTAACATTGATTCATGGATTGAAAACAAAAATATTGATGCAAAAATGATTATGCAGGTTCATGATGAATTAGTGTTCGAGGTTAACAAAAATATATTGGATGACTTTAAAAATGAAATTGACAAACAGATGTCCTCGAACGATCTTTTAAATGTGCCACTGGAGATCGATATGGGATCCGGCCAAAATTGGGACGAGGCACACTAATTTAGACTTTATTATGAAATAAAATTGATCCTATAATCCTGTTATAACCATTTTCGCACTATGTTAGGATATTTACATAACCATCAATAAAGAAAAGTTAAAAAAGAAAAAATCCTCTTTCTAAATCGTCGATATATTTCCAAACATCTGACATGCTAATTATTCCCGCAATTGATATTAAAAACGGTAAATGTGTCCGTCTTAGTCAGGGACAAATGGATAAGGAAACAATTTATTCAGATGACCCTGTAGCAATAGCTGACAAATGGGTTGAGTCCGGGGCCAGGCGACTGCATATTGTTGACCTCGATGGAGCAGTTAAAGGCAGGCCCAGCAATGCGGATATCATTCATGATATTGCTGCAGCACACCCTGATGTACCGATTCAGGTTGGTGGCGGAATTCGCGATGAAGATAGTATTCAGGCTTATTTAGATGTCGGTGTTTCTTTTGTCATTATTGGTACCCGTGCTGTCACTACCCCACATTTTGTTTCCGATGTTTGCCTTGAATTTCCAGGGCACATTATTGTCGGCCTGGATGCAAAAGACGGCAAACTGGCAACCAATGGTTGGTCAAAACTTTCGCATCATGATGCGACTGATATGGCACAACGCTTCGAAGAAGATGGAGTGGCCGCTATAATTTTCACTGATATTGGGCGGGATGGAATGCTGAACAACGTAAACGTAGATGCCACGGTGAACCTATGTCGTGAAATTACAATCCCGGTAATTGCTTCCGGCGGAATTAGCAATCTTGATGATATCAAGGCCTTATGTAAAGCCGGCGAGGAAGGAATATTTGGTGCTATCACGGGGCGCGCAATTTATGAGGGGACACTCGATTTTGCGCAAGCACAAAAGCTAGCTGATGAGACCTGCACATATAAGGCAAATTAATGGGCCTCGCCAAACGTATCATTCCATGCCTTGATGTTGATAATGGCAGGGTTGTAAAAGGAATCCAGTTCGTTGATATTCGTGATGCCGGCGACCCGGTTGAAGTGGCCCACCGTTACGATCAACAAGGCGCAGACGAAATAACCTTTCTTGATATTACGGCAAGCAGTGACAATCGTGACACTATGGTTCATGTTGTTGAAGCTGTCGCCAGTCAGGTTTTTATACCATTAACCGTCGGCGGCGGGATACGAACTGTTGATGATATTCAGCGTATGTTAAATGCCGGTGCAGATAAGGTAAGTATCAATACTGCCGCTGTTCATGATCCCGATTTTGTTAAAGTCGCGGCTAATCAGTTTGGATCACAATGTATCGTCGTTGCAATTGATGCAAAACGAGTTAGCCCCGATAAAGATAATCTGTCATGGGAAGTATTTACCCATGGTGGACGAAACCCTACAGGTATCGATGCAATCAACTGGTCTGAAAAAATGGCTGCTAACGGAGCGGGTGAAATACTCTTAACCAGTATGGACAGGGACGGCACAAAGGATGGCTTTGATATTGAGCTTACTAAAGCAGTATGTGATGCTGTTCCAATACCCGTTATTGCATCAGGTGGTGTAGGATCATTAAAACATCTTGCTGAAGGTATTATTGACGGAAAGGCTGATGCCGTACTTGCAGCCAGCATATTTCATTTCGCTGAACATACGATAGCAGAAGCCAAAAACTACATGGCAAAACAAAACATTGAGATACGAAATTAACCGATGGCTAGCTGGCTAGACGAAATAAAATGGAACAAAGATGGCTTGATCCCGGTTATTGTCCAGGAATCAAACAGCCTTAAAATTTTAATGCATGCATGGATGAACCGGGAAGCATTGGTTAAAACTCACGAGGACGGTGTAGCAGTCTACTGGTCACGATCACGACAGTCTCTCTGGACCAAAGGCGAAACATCCGGTCATATACAAAAAGTGGAGTCAATTTCATTGGACTGCGATGCAGATACAATATTACTAACGGTAAAACAGGAAGGTGGCATTGCCTGTCACACAGGAAGACATAGTTGTTTCTACCGCAGGCTGGTTGACGAAAAATGGGATATTACTGAAGCAATTATCAAAGACCCGAAAGAGATATATCAATAAACAAGGCATTATGAAACAAGACATCCTCAGCGCACTTGATAAGGTCCTGGATGAACGAAAGCAGGCCAATCCAACTGAATCATATACGGCGAAACTATACGACGAAGGCGTAGACAGCATTCTCAAAAAAGTGGGGGAAGAGGCATCGGAAGTTATAATTGCATCTAAATCCGGTGAACATGATGCTATAATTCATGAAGTTGCAGACTTATGGTTTCATACACTGATATTATTGAAACATCACGGATTAGCTACTGAAGATATTCTATCCGAACTTAGCAATCGTTTCGGACTGTCAGGCCTGGAGGAAAAAGCGAATAGAAATAAATAGAAACATTCGTATAAAGATGGATCGCGCTTGCTTGTATGTATGAAATCAGGTCAACTACTCTTTAAGATAATGTACATAACTTGGTGGAGAAGACAGGCATGGGATTTGGAATAACCGAATTACTTGTAATATTGCTGATTGTTGCCCTTTTATTCGGCACCAAAAAGTTACGTAATATGGGTGGTGATTTGGGTAGCGCTATTAAAAGTTTTCGAAAAGCAGTAAAAGAAACTGAAGAAACCGATTCTTTGACAGATAAGGCAGACGACTCGGCTCAGGGAAAACTGATTGAAGGAGAAGTTGAAACTGCTAATAAAGAATCCTCCGATACCTGACTATTAACTGTCGATGTTTGATATCGGATTCTGGGAACTGGTAGCCATAGCTATCATCGCACTCCTTATACTTGGCCCCGAACGTTTACCTAAATTTGCACGGGATTTAGGAAATTTTGTTGCAAAAGCGCGTCGTTTTATTCAAACAACCCGAAGAGAACTGGAAAGAGAGTTCGAACTTACCCAGGACAACGATCTGCGCGAAGATATAGATCATATCGACAAACTCATGAAACAAGCACCCGATCGTATTATCCTGGGGGAAGACCAGGTTGAAGAAGACAAAAAAAATGAATGATTGTTTTTAATTATGGGTAATGACTCTACAGACCAGGAACAACCATTAATCTCTCACTTAATAGAGTTACGCACGCGTCTTTTACACATTATCATTTGTATTCTGGTTATTCTTTTATGCTTATTGCCTTTTGCAAACCCGATTTATAGTTTTATTGCTACGCCATTGATAGACAAACTACCGACGGGGAGTAACATGATAGCAACCGAAGTTGCTTCACCATTTTTCGCACCGTTTAAACTAGTACTGTTTTGTGCTGTTTTTATCAGCATCCCCTACATTCTTTACCAGACATGGGCATTTATATCCCCTGGCCTGTACTCAAATGAAAAAAGTCTGGCGCTGCCTTTATTGTTAAGCAGTATATTATTGTTTTATACCGGGGTGGCTTTTGCATATACAGTGGTGTTCCCTGTGCTGTTTGCTTTTTTAACATCAACCGCGCCTGATGGAATATTGATAATGACCGATATAAATCATTATCTAAATTTTATCCTGAAACTTTCATTCGCTTTTGGCATCTCGTTTGAAATTCCTATCGCCACTTTTCTTCTGGTTCGCACCGGTTTTGTTAATATAGATAAACTTGAAAGCAACCGCCCCTATATAATTCTTTTAGCTTTCGTCGCAGGAATGTTGTTAACGCCACCTGATGTAATTTCACAAATATTACTGGCGATACCTGTCTGGTTATTATTTGAAAGTGGTTTGTTGATAAGCCGTTATTGTGAAATAAAGAACGATTCACAAAAACAGGAAGATATTGACAGTCCTGTCTAATCTTCTTTTGTATATGCCCAATTAAAAGATTTATTCGACTGCAATTGTTTTTGAAACTCCAAAAGCCTGTGTTTCATTTCTTCACCAAGCCTTAATTGCGGTTCTGAATTAGAAAACCCTTCCTTGTTTTCCCTTTCATAGATCAATTGTTTTGAAGCCTCAAATGCTTCAATAAACGAGTCGGTCTTCTTTAAACTTTCCCCAAAATAAGCCTGCCCAAAATATGTAAACTGGCCATCATGGCCACAGCCAAATGATGCGCGATCGGCGCTGGCAGCTGTTATTAATAGTGTATTGGGGTTTGCCAATGTGTTTATCAGTCCACCTGAATAACAGGCAGAGATGATGATAATACGCCATTTAATGCCGGCCTCATCCAATAAAGTGTTAATCATTTCTGCGCCCAGATTTTTAAACTGAAAACCTGGAAAATTTGCAGAAATTTTATGATCTTCAGTTCCATGAGATGTTAAAAACAGAAACATCACATCGTTCTCTTTGTCCATCAACGAAGCAATCTTTTTAATTGATGCAGCCAGATTGTAACGATTTGCCAATGGATAGCTATTAATAGTTTGTACATTGTTAACTAATAAAACAGATCTGCCAAGAGTACCGAACCGGCTGTCCATAATATCCTTCGCGGCTTTAACTTCATTCATAAAAACATCTTCTTTTGCATCACCGGCAAAACCAATAAAATAAAGATCAATTTCATTATCCCTGCCCGGATAAATATCGGCCATTGTTTTTTTAAGAACCCCGGCCTGTGAATAGTAAGCGGTTTCAATGTCTACCAACTTATATTTATCTATTGCCGGATTACTAATCTGTGTTGAATACCACAATGGTTCCTTGGGCAATAGAAACAATGGAGTGATGTTTATTACGCCATGTAATGACATAAACACAACTGCTTTTATTACAGATAAATAAAAAAAACGTTTAATTAAACGGAAAACAATTAGTAAGTACCATATCAGGTAAAGAATGAAAACCGACCAGCTTGCCTGTACATCGGTTAAAAAGTTTTGCTGTTGTGATAAATATAACAAACACATCGTGCCAAGCCATATGACCGGTGCAATTGATAAAAACAAAACAATAAGTTTATTTAAATCATTAAGCCTTGAATTTAAATAGGCAATAAGGCTTAAACTGAAGAAGAATAATAGATATAACATTGCCTCATAGCCCAGGCCATAAGGATTAAAAACATTGTCCGGTGCTGTTTCCAGGTAATCATCCAAAAAGGTTAATGCCAGTGTAATAAACAACAATAAAACGATTTGCAAATAACTGCTTTTGAAACACCAAAGGTGTACTGGCATAAACAGGGCCGCACGTGTGCCAGCAATGATATTCTGTCCCAGTTGAATTAAAGGACGCGCCAGGTTCATCTAACTAATATAATTGGCTTTGACATTCATGAACTCAGGACTGTTCCCAGGGAAGCTTATGGTAGCGCCATCCATTGAGTGTATTTCGGTGACCATTTTCATCTTTATCACCTTCGAACCCTTCTATAACATTGTATAGTTCCTTGAAACCGTCTTTTTCAAGTAATTGTGCTGCAAGTTCAGAGCGCTTACCACTTCTGCACAGAAGTAAAAGTGGTGTGTCCTCAAGAGTGGATTTATTAATTTCATGCTCCACCAGTTTTTTTCTAACTTTATCGGCAAACCCGGCATCAATTTCCCAGCCTGGTGGTTCTTTTATAGGGATATGAATTGAGTTTAGTGGATGACCAACGTAGTCATATTCCATCGTACTACGGACGTCTATTAATAATGCTCCTGTTTTATTTACCAACATGTTGTTGGCTTCCGGTGGGGTTAATTCTTTTATCATCTAACATTCCCAATATTTAAACTTTTACATGCTTAATTTAATAACTCAGGATAAATGATCTACTATTTTAATTCTAAAATTGCCGTTAATCAGGATAAATATCCAAACACTTATTGATTGCACAAGGCTGGGGCATTAACATTAAGAAAATCTGGAAATTCCTCTATTTATAATGATTTACAGTAAATAATAACGATCCTGGACAAAATAAATGAGTATGGATGATAAAGACGGCGTCATTTGGCTGGACGGCGAATATGTTCCCTGGCGTGATGCAACGACCCATGTATTAACCCATACCTTGCATTATGGCATGGGCGTATTCGAAGGGGTTCGCGCCTATAAAACAGATACTGGCACCGCTATTTTTCGGCTGGAAGATCATACGGACAGGCTGTTTCAGTCCGCCCACATCCTGAACATGAACATTCCATTCGATAAACAAACGATCAATAAAGTTTGTCTGGAGGCTGTAAAACAAAACGGTTTGGATAGTGCCTATATCAGACCCATGTGTTTCTATGGTTCAGAAGGTATGGGCTTACGTGCTGATAATTTAAATGTTCATGTTATGGTCGCAGCATGGGCATGGGGTTCCTATCTTGGCAGTAATGGCCTTGAAAAAGGTATTCGTATAAAAACTTCTTCGTTTACACGCCATCACGTGAATATCACCATGTGTAAAGCCAAGGCTAATGGTAATTATATGAATTCCATGCTGGCATTACAGGAAGCGCTTAATGATGGTTACGATGAGGCATTGCTTCTTGATCTAGAAGGGTATGTTGCTGAGGGCAGTGGGGAAAATATTTTTATTGTTCGTAATGGCATTATTTATACTCCGGAATTAACCTCTGCGCTTGAAGGAATAACCAGAGACACAATAATCAAATTTGCTGAACAAAATAATTTAACTGTAAAAGAGAAACGGATAACGCGTGATGAAGTTTATATTGCTGAAGAAGCATTTTTCACCGGCACGGCGGCTGAAGTAACACCAATCCGTGAACTGGATGGTCGAAAAATTGGTAGTGGGAAAAGAGGTCCTGTGACAGAAGAATTACAAAAGTTATATTTTGATTGTGTCGAGGGAAAACTTGAACAATACAATAACTGGTTAAGTTACGTTTGAGAGGAACGGTTATGACTGAACCCGGACAAGACAAGGCTTCGGTTACTACAAGTAGCGAAACAGTATTTCATATTAAAAAGAAACAGTTGCCGTTGCACTGTCCTTTGCCTGAAATGAGTTTATGGAACCAACATCCACGAGTTTATCTTCCAATTGAAGATTCTGGAAAGGAAAAATGTCCTTATTGCGGGACAGAATATATCCTTGAAGAATAGTGAATGGCATTATCTAGAAAAACATGTCTTTAACCCTATGGCGATTTACTGATAACAAGCCTGGCCATGATTCACAAAGTATAGGGCTTTGTTCGGCAATTGATGCAATAACAACATGTGATCAATATAATCTTCCAGTCGGTTCTCCAGACAACAGGTTTTTCAATCTAGTTACCAGCCGATTTCCTGCAGGGGCTTCACTGCCCGATCCTGATATTCTTATTGGCGCCGGTCACGGCACACACTTACCAATGTTGACGGCAAAACGTGCGCGGGGAGGAAGAATTATTGTACTGATGAAGCCGAGTCTACCAGTATCTTTATTTGATATGTGTATCATTCCGGAACACGACGCGCCTCCGGACAAAAAAAATATTATTGTCACCACTGGAGCAATTAACAAGATAAAAACTGGTACAACTAAAGATGTCGCCTCGGGGTTGATTCTGCTTGGTGGACCATCCAAACATTTTGCATGGGACGAACCCAAGATACTAAATCAGATAAAGTCTATT
>JANQJZ010000019.1 GCA_028281365.1 Gammaproteobacteria bacterium
CCATTGATCATCTGCCAGCATCGTACTGTTATCCCCCAGACCACCTCTTTCAATATTTCTCGTATATTGGGTATTCAGGTTAACATCGGGAACATAATAGGCACGCTCGGCTGCCAGTAACTGGCGTTGGTTGGATGAAATAACAAAATCAGTTTGTTCTAATTCGGGTGAATTACTAATGGCCCGTTCAACTTCAAATTCAGTGAACACTTCAAAACTGAACGTATTATCAAAGAAACGTTGAAAGCGTTCACTATCAAGAATGTTTAAAAGATCAGAGATCCCTGCATCGGTGACTGCAATAGCATCAGACAATGACATATTCAATTGTCGTTTTAACTCTGTTTCCGCCTGATCACGAACAGACCGGGCTGAATATAAATTTCGTCGGTCTGTTGCCAATTGACTCTGCCAACGTAATACTTCCGAACGATCTGAGTAACCGATCTTTAGTCGGGTTTCAGCTAACTCTAGATTAGTTTCAGTAACACCGAGGTTAGAGCGCCGAACTTTTTCTGTTGCATGTGCAGATAATAATTGTAAATAAGCCGTTGCACTGGAACTGATAACATCAAGGATGCTGCTGTGGAGTGCTGCAGTTTCTGCCTGTTCCAGTAACCTGGCAACATCGTAGCCTGATTTTCTGCTCTCGGAATAAATAACCTGACTTACCGAAACATCAGCATCGGTTGATCGTTGTGCTTGTGACAGACCAGCACGATCACGATCAATCTGCGTTACACCTGTACCAAAATTTAATTGTGGTAATAAAATAGAACGTGCATTTGCTACATCATCTTTGGATAACTCCAAATCAAGCTTATCAACTTGTAGTGCCAGGTTTGCATTAACTGATCGTTGTATCGCCTCTACCATACTTATAGCAACTCTGTTATCTGTTGCTTCTGCATACAACAGATCTGAGATCTCCAGGAACTGCCATTTGGGAGAAAAATTAATTGCCCTGGCCGTTCTCATGTTAATCGCAAGTTTTGGCGGTTGATCAAGTTCTACTTTTAACTCTGCAGCATTGGCCCCCAATAATATGCTTTGTACGTAAAGTGCAATACGGCGTGCATAACGGATCGTATCAACTTCCCGCCCACTTAACGTTGCCAACAAACCCATTTCAAGCTCTTCCCGTCCCAACAATGAAAAACTGGGCAGCTTTCTTTCAATTAACGATTGAGCAAGCATCTTAAAATCATCACTACTAAAACGAAGTAACGGTGGGACATAAACACTATCAACATCGTCAGGAATTCCATTCAAGGTCTCTACCGGACTGTCAATCACCGGTAGCATTGTTAATTCAAACCCGAGTTCCCGCTGAACGTTGTACGTTGTCCCTTTTAATTGAGGTAATGCTTCCAGAAATAATTGATCGACAGGAATAGCAAGATGATTAAATTGAATCAATTGATGAAACTGCCTTAAATCTTCTTCAACAGTTCTATTATCACTGATATAAACGTAATTATTTTTGCCACTCTTTCCATCTACATAAGGTAACTCCTGCAAAACACGATCGGCAACAATAGAAGCAATAACAGGCTTACTCAATTTTTCAAACTGTGCAGCCTGATGTGAGCTTAATAAGCCGTTAGTAATGATTAAATCAATTTCAGGATCGCTTAATAACTCCCTTAATACTTTATTAATTTCTTCAACCCGCCAATCTCCATGTTTTATCTTGTTTTCAGGAAATGAAATATTAAACTCACCCGAAGTTAGATCCTGTATTTCTTTAACAATCTGTTCGAAAGGTAAAAACTCCCTTTTTACAGGGCCATCCAGTACTACACCAATTCGAACTATTTGCTCAGCATAAGCATGAGAGAAATAAACCAAAAACAATATCAAGAATAAAACTATTCTATTTTTGATTTTTTCCAACATGTTAATCAAACCGCTATGGGAGCAATTATCCTGGGATGAAATTGATAATTGATTAACTCAAAATCTTCGTAATGAAATGAAAATATATCTTTTATTTCAGAGTTAATCCGCATCTTGGGTAAAGGATAAGGTTTACGCTTTAATTGTTCTTTAACTTGTTCTAAATGATTTAAATAAATATGCGCATCTCCAAAAGTATGCACAAATTCACCTGGTGTTAAATCAGTTACCTGGGCAATCATCATTAATAATAATGAATAAGAGGCAATATTAAAGGGAACGCCAAGAAAAATATCTGCACTACGTTGATACAATTGGCAAGATAGTTTTCCATCGATAACATAAAACTGAAAAAAAGCATGACAAGGCATTAATGCCATTTGATTCAGCTCCGCAACATTCCATGCACTAACGATTAGGCGCCTGGAATCCGGATTTGTTTTTATTTGTTCGATCACCTGTTTAATTTGATCCACTGCTTTGCCATCAGCTGTTTTCCATGACCGCCATTGTGCGCCATAAACCGGACCCAATTCACCATCTTGATCTGCCCATTCATCCCAGATCGTTACTCCATTATCATTAAGATATTTGGTATTAGTATCGCCTTGAAGAAACCAGAGCAATTCATAAATAATAGACTTCAAATGACATTGTTTCGTCGTAACGAGTGGAAACCCGTCATCTAAATTGAATCGCATTTGATAGCCAAAAATACTTTTAGTCCCTGTTCCGGTTCTATCCTGTTTTTCTACACCGTTATTTTGTACATAACGCAACAAATCGAGATATTGCTTCACTTTGTGTTTAATCCTTTAGTGTTCTATTTCTTTTACAAGCAACAGTTATAAATAACAAACCAAATATTATCATAGGAATTGATAATGCCTGTCCCATAGTAAACCAGTTAAATGCCAAATAACCAATTTGGGAATCCGGTTCACGGACAAACTCTACGACAAACCTGAAAACACCGTAGCCCAACAAAAACAAACCGGATACCGTAGCAAGCGGTCTGGGCCGGGAAGAAAACCACCATAAAATAATAAACAGTATTAAACCTTCCAGAAATGCTTCGTACAATTGCGAAGGATGCCTTGGGACTCCACCCGCTGCAGGCGCTGGAAAGACCATTGCCCAGGGTAAATCACTCGGACTGCCCCATAGTTCGCCATTAATAAAATTACCAATACGCCCGCAACCAAGCCCAACGGGAACAACTGGCGCAATAAAATCAGTCACTTTAAAAAAAGGAGTTTTGATCTTTTTGGAAAAAAACCATACAGCAATAATGACGCCTATTAACCCGCCATGAAAAGACATACCACCTTGTTGTAAATAAAAAACTTCTATTGGATGTTGCAAATAGTAAGAAAAATTATAAAAAATTACAGAACCCAATCGACCACCAATTATGATCCCCAGCATTGCATAGAATAATAAATCAGCCACCTGCTCATGACTTATATTCCAATAGTCCTGTCTTCCCCTCAGGCGTAATAAATACCAGGCAATCACAATCCCGACAACATAGCTGATGCCATACCAATGGATCTTTACTGTACCCAAGTCCAGAGCAACGGGGTCAATATTGGGATAGGTCATCATAAAGCCCAGAATATTACCACGCTATTTATCTATATTATGTTAAGCAACAGGATGAAATAACGTAAAGGCATTTTCCGAAATGACCTAATCAGATTCTATATAAGATAAATTCCAGAAAAACGAAAGAAATCTAGACTTATTCTAAAAGATCGGCTTGATTTAGTTCTCAAAAACAAGAATCATGTGCAGTCCTATGGCTCTGAAATGTTGCCTCGCAACAAATAAAACAGCCTAAAAATCAAATAATTATAATAATAATAAGTAGTTATAAAGGCTTTTTATGCCTTTAAATTAATAAAAAATTTTGATTACGCAGTTTAGCGACGACTGGGGGCAGCTGCGTGTTTAAATAACAAATATTAAAAATCAAAAACAAGAGGTAATAAGATGGCAACAAATAATAAAAAACTGCAAGCCTGGGTCGATGAAATGGCTGCACTATGCCAGCCGGACGAAGTTGTCTGGTGTGATGGCTCAAAAGAAGAATACGACCGCATGTGGGATATCCTGGTTGAAGGCGGCACCGCAAAACGCCTGGATTCAAAAAAACGTCCAAACAGTTATTACTGCCGTTCAGTCCCGGAAGATGTTGCTCGAGTAGAAGATCGCACCTATATCTGTTCTGAAAAAGAAGAAGACGCAGGGCCTACCAATAACTGGTGTGACCCGAAAGAAATGCGTGAAACCCTGAACGGCCTTTTCACTGGTTGTATGAAAGGCCGCACCATGTATGTGATTCCTTTTAGTATGGGTCCGATTGGATCCCCGATAGCGCATATTGGTGTTGAATTATCAGACTCCCCTTATGTTGTGACCAATATGCACATTATGACCCGTGTTGGTACCAAGGTACTGGATGCACTTGGTGAAGATGGTCATTTTGTACCTTGCATTCATACCATAGGCGCACCATTGGAAGAAGGTCAGGAAGATGTTGCATGGCCATGTAACACTACTAAATATATCGTGCATTATCCTGAAACCCGTGAGATCTGGTCCTTTGGATCCGGTTATGGTGGTAATGCATTGCTTGGCAAAAAATGTTTTGCCTTGCGTATCGCATCCATATTAGGTCGCGATGAAGGCTGGTTGGCAGAACATATGTTAATCCTGAAATTGACCAACCCTGAAGGTAAAGTGAAATACGTTGCCGGTGCATTTCCAAGTGCCTGCGGCAAGACCAATCTGGCCATGTTGAATCCGACCATTCCCGGCTGGAAGGTCGAGGTCATCGGTGACGATATCTGCTGGATGAAGTTTGACGAGGAAGGTAACCTTCGCGCCATCAACCCGGAATCCGGTTTCTTCGGTGTCGCGCCAGGTACCAGCATGCAATCTAATCCGAATGCAATGCTGACGCTGACTGAAAATTCTGTGTTTACCAATGTGGCCGAGACCGATGATGGCAATGTCTGGTGGGAAGAAATGACCGATGAAGCACCAGCGCACCTGACCGACTGGAAAGGCAATGACTGGGCACCGGATTCCGATACCCCGGCGGCCCATCCAAATGCACGCTTTACCTGCCCGGCAAGTCAGTGTCCGGTAATAGCGGATGAATGGGAAGATCCAAAAGGCGTACCGATTAGTGCCATTATGTTCGGTGCACGTCGTGCCAGTGTCGTTCCACTTGCGAACGAAGGTCGTGATTGGCAACACGGTACATTCCTGGGAACCATCGTTGCCAGTGAAATGACGGCGGCAGCCTTTGGTAAGATTGGACAATTACGTCGTGATCCAATGGCGATGTTACCGTTCTGCGGTTACAACATGGCAGATTACTGGGGCCATTGGTTGAAGATGGGTAAGACCAAAGGTGCCAAGTTACCCAGGATCTATTACGTCAACTGGTTCCGTAAGAACGATGACGGCAAATTCATGTGGCCGGGTTTTGGCGAAAACAGTCGTGTGCTGAAATGGATCTTTGAACGTTGCGAAGGTACTGGTGATGCGATCGAAACACCAATCGGCAACCTGCCGACACTGGATGCGATTGATTTCAGTGGTCTCGATGTAGACGATAATGACAAGGCACAATTACTGCGAGTTGAAATTGATGGTTGGTTGCAGGAAATCCCATTGATTCGTGAATATTACGAATCCTTTGGAAGCCATTTACCGGATGATCTAAATAAAGAACTGGATGATTTGGAAAAACGGCTACAAGATGCCCAACAGGCTGTTGCCTAATAATCAAACCTGTCAATATTATAAAAGCCCACCTAGTGTGGGCTTTTTTAATTAAATAAAAATAATAAACAGGATAGAGGAAATAAAAATGATTGAGATGACATTGGAACTTGCCGAAAAAATTGGCAAAGCAGCTTTAGCAAAGGCCAATGAAATGGGACGTCCTATGAGTGTATCTGTAGTTGATGAATCGGGTCGTCTGGTTTATTACTCACGTGCCGATGGTGCAGGCTTTTTTACTTTCGATACGTCACGCGCCAAAGCGATGGCAGCGGCATCATTCAAGCGATCGACTATGGAAATTACAGAAAGTAAAGATGCCAATCCATTATTGTGGTACTCACTACCCAGCGTTGTCCCTGCACAGGCTTTACCGAGCCCTGGAGGATTACCCATATTTAAAGATGACCGCTTGATTGGAGCATTAGGTTTAGGTGGCGGTGCGCCAGATGAGGACCATGAATGCGCCCTTGCTGGTGCAGCTGTTGTATGACATCTATTCAGAACCAGTTATAAATACTAGCTAAACAGTATATTAAGTACTTACTGACTTAACCGGTTTAGTGCAATAAACCTCATGTTGCACTGCATGCATTTCTTTATTACTATGTTGCGACGCAACAATATGAGACATGAGTGATGAAGAAACCATGGATATGAAAGCTAGAAAAAATAAATATATAAAAATTGGCAAACTTGATGTTGCCGAACCGCTCTACTATCTGGTTAAGGAGGAAATTGCACCTGATACAGATGTAGAAGTTGAACATTTCTGGAATTCTCTAGCTGACATTATTAATGATCTGGAACCACGTAATTCAGCATTACTCGAAAAGCGCGATGAGTTGCAGTCAAAAATTGATGATTGGCATAAACAGCATCCAGGTAAACAACATGATCCCGCTGCTTATAAAAAATTTCTACAAGACATCGATTATCTGGTCGATGAACCTGTCGATTTTAAAATCACTACTGAAAACGTTGATGACGAGATTGCTCATATTCCCGGACCTCAACTCGTCGTACCACTCGATAATTCACGTTATGTACTAAATGCCGTTAACGCACGTTGGGGCAGTCTTTATGATGCGTTTTATTCAACCGATACCATTTCCGAGGCTAATGGTTGTAGAAAAATAAAAAAATATAATCCGATTCGTGGTGAACGTGTTATTGAACGAACACGAAACTTTCTTGATAGACACTTTGCACTGGAAAGGGATACGCATAAACATGTAACGAAATATTTTATAAAAGATAACGAACTGGCAGCTCATTTCGGTGATGGTACTGAAACGACCCTGTTAAAACCCCAACAATTTATTGGCTATACCGGTTCTCCGGATAAACCTGATTCTTTTCTACTTTGTCATCATAATCTGCATGTCGAGATACGTCTTGGCGAAGGTTATTTTATTGGTCGACGTGACCATGCCAATATTTATGACGTTCATATCGAAGCTGCCATAACAACAATCATGGATTGTGAAGATTCGGTTGCTTCGGTTGATACCGAAGACAAAATCACTGTCTATCGAAACTGGTTAGGTTTGATGAAAGGCACTCTGGCGCGTACTTTTGAACGTGACGGAGAAACAATAGAACGCGTAATGGAAGCCGATAAGACCTATATCGGGCCGGACAAGCAAACGATAACCATGCATGGACGAAGTTTATTATTGGTAAGAAATGTTGGTATGCATCTCGAAACCGATGCTGTACTCCTTGATGGCAAACCGATCCCTGAAACCATGCTTGACCTGATGGTCACTGCTTTATCAGCCAAGCATGATATTTTAGGGAATGGTATTCACCGTAATAGTCGAACCGGTTCAATTTATATTGTTAAACCAAAAATGCATGGCCCGGAAGAAGTTGCATTAGCTAATGAATTATTCAGGCGAGCCGAAACTGCACTTGGTCTGGAACCTAACACACTAAAGATGGGCATCATGGACGAAGAACGTCGAACATCTGTTAATTTAAAGGCCTGTATCCATGAAGCAAGGGAACGTCTGGTTTTTATCAATACCGGCTTCCTGGATAGAACAGGTGATGATATCCATACCAACATGGAAGCAGGTCCTGTTATTCCCAAGAATGAGATTAAGCATGCTACCTGGTTAGATGCGTATGAAAAATCCAACGTCCAGGTTGGGCTTGAATGTGGTATGAAAGATCAGGCTCAAATCGGTAAAGGAATGTGGGCCATGCCAGATGAAATGAACGCAATGATGAAAACCAAAATTCAGCATTTAAAAGCGGGAGCTAACACATCCTGGGTTCCTTCACCAATTGCAGCTACCCTTCATTCTATCCATTACCATCGTTTAAATGTCAAAAGCAGACAACAAGCTTTAATGGAAACAGTAAAAATATCCGTAGATGAAATTCTTACAATCCCCTTACTGGATAAAGATCGCAAATTATCCAAAAATGAAATTCGACATGAACTGGAAAATAATGCCCAGGGTATATTGGGATATGTTTCGCGCTGGGTAGGCCAGGGAGTAGGTTGTTCAAAAGTGCCTGATATTAACGATGTCGCCCTGATGGAAGACTGTGCAACATTACGTATATCCAGCCAGCATATCGCAAACTGGTTACACCACGGGATTATCTCTGAAGATGAGATACATGATGCCATGAAAAGAATGGCAAGAATTGTTGATCGTCAGAACCGCGATGATAACAATTATATTCCTATGTCCAGGGATTTTAGTACGAGTATTCCTTATCTTGCTGCGATTGATCTGGTGTTAAAAGGCAGGGAACAACCAAACGGTTATACTGAATTTATATTATATAAACGCAGGCAAGAACAAAAAAATCAATAGTTGGTAGATAGTTTAATCGCTAACACCACCTGCTATTTAAATTTCTCTATTAAAGTTTTCCTTAAATAGAAGTTTAAACTCATCCAATGTAAAAGAATGGTTTTGTGTACCATTCGATTGAATTTTTATCATTCCCATCAATGAGGCTACTCGTCCTGTTGTTTCCCAATCCATATCATGTAACAAACCATAGAGTAAGCCGGCACGATAGGCATCGCCACAACCGGTAGGATCACTTATCTGATCAGGTTTTGCTGTAGGGATTTCATATTCATTGCCATCTGCATAAATTATTGATCCCTTACCTCCAAGAGTCACAATCAATGCTTTTACCTGTTCTGCAACATCTTTGGCTTCATAGCCGGTACGCTCCTGCATCAATTGCCATTCATAATCATTGACTGTCACCCAGCTTGCCTGGTGAATGAAATCCTTTAATTCTTCTCCATCAAACATTGGCATACCCTGCCCCGGATCAAAAACAAAAGGAATATCATTCTCTTTAAATTGTAAAGCATGTTGCATCATCCCTTCCCTGCCATCTGGAGAAATTATTCCCATGGAAATATCTTTTGTATTGTACACCTTATTATGATGTGCATATTCCATTGCACCCGGATGAAATGCTGTTATCTGATTATCATCTAAATCTGTAGTAATAAATGCTTGAGCTGTAAAGGCTTCATTAATAACCCTGACGTGTTCACGATTAATCTGATGCTTATCCATCCACTCGGCATACGGTTCAAAATCTTTCCCCACCGTTCCCATAGGTATAGCTGCCTGACCGTCAAGCAGATTTAAATTATAGGCAATATTACCTGCGCAGCCGCCGAACTCTCTCCGCATGCTTGGTACCATAAATGAAACATTAAGAATATGGACTTTTTCAGGAATAATATGATTCTTAAATTTGTCTGGAAAAACCATAATATTGTCATAGGCAAATGAACCACAAATCAATACACTCATTTTATTTTCCTTATATATTTTTTATTTATTTTAATTATATGAAACATATTATTTATTAATATGAACTTAAGCCAAATACTAACACATCAGAACACACTGTTTGCATTCTTCGTATATTGCGTATGTATAGCAATTGCACTGCCAATATTCTTTTTTATTCACGAAAAACTTGATAACAAAGCACTACAATATTGCTGGGACAAGATAGGGATGCCTTTGTTAAGGGTGTTGTTAATCATTGGTTTTATACTAATGGTCTATCCTGTAAATTTCGGCCTGGTTACAGCACCATCATTAACAGATCTTTTTTCTGTAGACGACATGAGGTCAAGTTTTCTTATTAATCTGGTATTTTTTCTTACATTTTTTTTCCCTATGATCCCGCTAATTGGAAAATGGGAAGAACTACTGATTCCATTACAGGGGATATTATGTAGCATGATTATATTCAGCTGGCTATGTAAGGAATTGAGTATTCAAGATTATTATTTATTTCCAAACATTATCACTCTGGGTCTAATCGTAATAATTTCATTAATAACACATTGGTTAGCTGAATATTTTTCGGAACATATCGGTGATTATCTTGATAACTTATATCATCGTGATGGATTTAAAGAACTGGTCTTTAAAGGTGTTGTATTAATCATGCAAAGCCCGGTGATTTTTATATTCGGACTATTTCTAGGTAAACAAATAAACTAGGAAGCCTTCTTAACCTTTGTTTTTCTCTTAAGTTTGTTAAGTATAAGTTTAAGAAATTGTCCGGTGTAAGAAGATTTGTTTTCGGTAAGTTGTTCCGGCGTTCCAGTAGCGATGATTTCTCCACCACCATCGCCACCTTCCGGACCAAGATCGATGATCCAGTCTGCAGTCTTGATAACATCAAGGTTATGTTCAATAACAACTATTGTATTTCCATGATCTCGTAAACGATGCAATATATCGAGTAATTGTTGTATATCGTAAAAATGTAGCCCTGTCGTCGGTTCATCAAGGATATACAAGGTTTTGCCGGTGTCTCTTTTTGATAATTCCTTTGAAAGTTTTACCCGCTGTGCTTCACCACCTGATAATGTTGTCGCGTTTTGTCCCAGTTTAATATATGTAAGACCAACATCTGTCAGGGTTTGTAACTTACGTGCAATAACAGGAATTGCTTCAAAGAATTCCCGGGCTTCTTCAACACTCATCTCAAGGGCCTCATGAATATTTTTACCCTTATAACGAATGTCCAGGGTTTCCCGGTTATAACGTTTACCCTTGCAGGTATCACAAGGAACATAAATATCGGGTAAGAAATGCATTTCAACTTTTATTAATCCGTCACCCTGGCATGCTTCACAACGCCCGCCTTTAACGTTAAAACTAAAGCGACCCGGTTTATAACCCCGGGATCTTGCCTCAGGTGTATTCGCATACAATTCCCGGATTGGTGTAAAGAGACCGGTATAAGTAGCAGGATTTGAACGTGGTGTACGACCAATTGGACTTTGATCAATATCAACAACCTTATCAAAGTGTTCTAAGCCTGATACCGAATCATAGGGGGCAGGACTTGTATTAGCGCGGTTAAGTTCACTTGCTGCAATCTGGTATAGCGTATCGTTAATCAAGGTTGACTTACCGGAACCGGAAACGCCAGTGATACAAGTAAATAAACCGACAGGTAAACATAAATCTACTTTCTTCAGGTTGTTTCCAGTCGCACCTTTTAATTCCATTAGCTGAATTGAATTAAACGGTGTCCTGTTTTCAGGTATGAGTATAAATTTTTTACCTGATAAATATTGTCCGGTTAATGATTTTTTATTAGCTGCAATTTTTTCAGGTATTCCCTGGGCAACAATTTCACCACCATGAATACCCGCGCCAGGACCAATATCAATAACATGATCAGCTGCATTAATTGCCTCTTCATCATGTTCAACAACAATGACCGTATTGCCCAAATCACGTAGATGAAATAATGTCTTTAACAGTCTTTGGTTATCCCTTTGATGCAAGCCAATAGAAGGCTCATCAAGAATGTACATAACACCGACTAATCCCGCTCCAATCTGGCTGGCCAACCTGATTCGCTGTGCTTCACCACCAGATAATGTTTCTGCACTACGTTCCAGAGTCAGATAATCCAGTCCAACATTGATTAAAAAACTTAATCGTTCATCAACCTCTTTTAATATCTTTGCGGCAATTTTGCCTCTTGCACCAGGTAATTTTAGTGACTCAATAAATTTCTTTGCCTTAATCACCGGCATTGCCGTAATCTCTGGTAAGGCATTACCATTGATCAATACATGCCGTGCAGATTCATTCAGGCGTGTACCTTCACATGCAGGACAAGGTTTATGACTCTGGTACTTGGCTAATTCCTCACGAACCATGATTGAGTCGGTTTCCAGATAACGCCTTTGCAGATTAGGAATAACACCTTCAAAAGGATGTGCTCTGATAACTGATCGATTTCGTTCACGCAGATATTCGAACTCTATCTCTTCATTACCACTTCCATATAACAAAACATCTCTTACTTTCTCCGGTAATTGCTGGAATGGCGTATCAAGTTCAAATTGATAATGCGCAGCAATTGATTTTAGCATCTGGAAATAATAGGCATTACGTCTGTCCCAACCTTTTATGGCACCACCGGGTAAACTTAATTCAGGGTTTTGTACTACACGACCAGGATCAAAGAACTGAATGTTGCCAAGCCCATCACACTGATCACAGGCTCCTGCCGGGTTATTAAAAGAAAATAACCGTGGTTCTAGTTCACTTAAACTATAACCACATTCATTACAGGCATAACGCGATGAAAATAATTGTTCTTCATTACTCTGTTCTGCATCCATTGTTACTATTAAAGCAATACCATCGGATAAGCGTAATGCAGTTTCAAAAGACTCTGATAATCTTAAACGTAAATCTTCTCGTACCTTAAACCGATCAACGACAACTTCAATTGTATGTTTTTTATATAATTCAAGTTCAGGCACCTGATCCAGTTCCATTATCGTGCCGTCTATGCGAGCCCGAATAAACCCTTCGGTCCTCAATCGATCCAGCACCTGCACATGTTCACCTTTTCTTTCCTGAACAACAGGTGCCAGTAACATCAAGCGTTGATCGCCAGGACGTTCCAGCACCAAATCCACCATTTGCGAGATGGTTTGTGCCTCAAGTAAAGTCTGATGCCTGGGGCAATGCGGTTGACCTACCCGGGCAAATAATAACCGAAGGTAATCATAGATTTCCGTAATAGTCCCGACTGTCGAACGTGGATTATGTGAAGTCGTTTTCTGTTCAATAGAAATCGCCGGTGATAATCCCTCAATATGGTCAACATCCGGTTTTTCCATCATTGACAAAAACTGGCGGGCATAGGCCGATAATGACTCTACATAGCGTCGCTGGCCATCGGCATAAATGGTATCGAAAGCAAGTGAGGATTTACCTGAGCCGGAAATACCAGTCACAACAATAAGCCGATCCCGCGGGATATCAAGATCGATATTTTTCAGATTATGCGTACGCGCACCGCGTATATAAATAGTATCCACTAATAAATTTCACTATTTGAGAAGCAACCTGTTAATATAATCTTTTTTTTGTTCTCAATCCAAATTAAAACCTTTTAGTCCCTGTAAATGAATTCAACGTCCATGTCAGCAGCAGAATTAAGGGCTGCATTGAGCCTTTCACTGGTATTCTTTTTACGAATGCTGCCATTGTTTATGTTATTACCAGTACTTACTTTGGCAGATGACCAGTTTATTGATGCAACTCCACAATTACTTGGGCTGGCATTGGGTATATATGGATTGACCCAGGCACTATTACAAATCCCTTTTGGCATACTATCGGATCGTTTTGGCAGAAAACCTGTCATCATATCAGGGCTTATTATCTTTATAGCAGGCAGCCTGGTAGCGGCTGCAGCTGATTCAGTATATGGCCTGATAATTGGTCGTGCATTACAGGGTGCCGGTGCCATTGCTGCAGCAATTATGGCACTTGCAGCCGATTTATCTTCAGAAAATGCAAGAACCAAAATGATGGCGTGTATTGGCGTCAGTATTGGTATCACATTTTCAATCGCATTTATTTTGGGACCGGTTTTATACCACCTGGTTAGTCTTAACGGCTTATTTTATCTCGGTGCAGGCAGTGGTTTACTCGCAATTATGACATTAGTAACTCTGGTACCAAATACCGGTTCTCAATCAAACAAAACTTCTTCAATTAACCTTAAAGTTCTAAAACATGTATTTAAAGATCCGTATTTATTACGACTGGATTTCAGTATCTTTATTTCACATATGATCTTAATGGCAAATTTTGTTGTCATACCAATAGCACTAAGGGATTTAGCGGATATCCCCTCTGCAAATCATTGGCAAATATATCTCACTGTGTTGCTTTTCTCCTTATTGATAATGGTGCCGTTTATCATGTTCGGTGACCGCTTAAATAGAGCAAGACTCTTTTTTATCATTAGCATTGTACTTATCTTTTGTTCACAAACCGGTTTGCTATTTTTTCATATAAAACTTGCCCATATAGGCTTATTTTTAATACTTTTTTTTGGTGCATTTAATTATCTTGAAGCATTATTACCATCAGAGGTTTCCAAGGTTGCACATTTGAATAATAAGGGAACTGCCCTGGGTATATATTCAACTTCACAATTTATCGGTATCTTCGTTGGCGGGATGACAGGTGGAATACTGCATCAATATTTTGGTATTGCCAGTGTTCATTTCTTTTGTATGGCAGTATCAATAATATGGCTTACAGTCATCATGCATTACCTGAAATTTGTATCAGGAGACAAATATAAAAATAAACTTGAAGAAGGTACTATCTAAAGAGAAAATGTATTAACAGATAGAATAAATTTGTAGTTATTATTTTAATCGGAAAATAATTTAAAGTATTTATTAACTTATTTAAAAAAATGTCAATTAGGAGAGCGTCATAATGGCCAGAGGTGTAAATAAAGTTATTTTGATAGGAAATCTTGGTAATGATCCGGACATACGCTATACGGCAAGTGGTGCAGCTGTAGCCAACATTAGTCTGGCTACAGCCGAGTCATGGAGAGACAAGGAAAGTGGTGAACAACAGGAACGTACAGAATGGCATCGTATCGTATTCTTTGGCCGCCTGGCTGAAATTGTCGGCGAATACTTGCGTAAAGGTAGTCAGATCTATGTAGAGGGACGTCTACAAACACGTAAATGGCAGGACAAGGAGGGAAATGATCGCTATACAACTGAAATCGTTGCTAACGAAATGCAAATGTTAGGTAGTCGCAGTGGTGGTACAACTAATTATGAACCACCAGCTCAAAATAATTCTAATAGCTCTCCAGCACCTGAACCAAAAGCATCATCATCAACAGCCCCAACAGATGATTTTGATGACGATATACCATTTTAGTATTAGCTATAAGTACCAAGGACTTAAACTTATTATTTAGAAAATATATCTACGGGTTTCGGTTTGGCGATACCATATCCTTGCGCATAATCTACGCCTATATCGTTGATCATTGATAATATCTCTTTGTTTTCAACAAATTCGGCAATAGTCTTTTTACCCATGATATGACCAAGCCGGTGAATAGCCTTGACCATTTCAAAATCAACCGGATCAGCCAAAATATCACGAACGAATGTGCCATCAATTTTGACATAATCAACTGGTAAATTTTTTAAATAACCAAAAGATGATAACCCACTTCCAAAATCGTCTAATGCAAATGCACAACCTTTTGCCTTTAGTTCATTTATAAAGTTTATAGCACTGCCTAGATTTGCAATAGCCGCTGTCTCTGTTATTTCAAAACATATTTTTTCACCAGGTATTTCACTTCTTTCAATATTATGGAGACAAAAATCCAGAAACGTATCATAGCCCAACGAATGTCCTGATATATTAATTGCACAAGTCTTCGTTATATCAAGTATGTGTTTGTTCACTGATAACCAATGCAAGGTTTTCTTTATGACCCACTGGTCAATTTTTATCGAGAGGTTATAACGCTCAGCAGCAGGCAAAAATGCACCCGGCATAATATAAGCATCATCATGTGTTTTTATCCTTAACAGAATTTCAAAACGTTTCTTTCCCGGGTTATATTTTCTTGGGTTACTTGGAACAACATCCTGATAAAACAGGCAAAACATATCCTCTTCCAGAGCCTGATTGATTCTTGCAACCCATTGCATTTCACCCCTGCGTTTTTCCAGTTCATCATCATTTGGAGAGAAAACATGGATACAATTTCTTCCTGCATCCTTTGCCATATAGCAGGCATTATCCGCCGCACTTAATATATCTGTAACACTGCCACTGGTTTCAACAATCGGCACAAGCCCCATACTGACACCGACTGTAAATTTATTACCGTCCCAACTGAACTTGAAGTCCTGAACAATTGATAATATTTTTTCAGCTACACTATACGCTTGTTTCAATGAACAATGCTCCATCAATATAGCAAATTCATCTCCTCCCAGTCTGGCCAGGGTATCTCTGCTACGGACTGAAGCGGAAAGTAATTCGCTGAGTTGTTTTAGCATTGCATCACCGGCCAGGTGACCACAGGTATCATTGATTATCTTGAAGTTATCTAAATCAAGATAACAAACGGCATGACCTGGAATTTGAATCGACTGTTCCTCGATCAAACGTTGTAAACGGCGTTCAAACTCAGCCCTATTTACTAAAGAAGTCAGTGGATCATGGCTGGCCTGATATTCCAGTTGACGGGAAAGACGGGTGGTTTCAGAGATATCGGTATGGGTACCCACCATTCGTATTATCTCTCCAGTATCATTTTTTACACCAAAGGCACGCGATAGAATATGAATATAAAAACCTTGCTTATGCTGCATTCGAAATTCAATACTAAACGTATCTATTTTTCCAGTTTGAAAGTCATTAACCTGCCTGAATGTTTTTTCAATATCATCAGGATGTAATAAATTTCTCAATGAATTCAATTCACCTTTTATTTCATCTTCCTGATAACCCAACATTGATAACCATCGGGGAGAGAAGTAAACCTTGTCTGTTTTCAAATCCCAATCCCATAGGCCATCACTGGCTCCCTGCATTGCCAGAGAAAAACGTTCTTCACTTATTTGTAAAGCCTGCTCAAACTCTTTCTTTGCGGTAATATCTATCATTAAACCACGTAATTTAATCGGTTTATTATTATCATCCATTACTACTTTGACGACATCATGTACCCAAATAACATCACCATTTTTTGCAAGCATACGATATTCAAATTCATGTTCCATCCCTTTTTCCGTTTGTCTGGAGCAGAAATTTAGACAGTATTCTCTATCTTCAGGATGCAGATGCGATTCCCAAAAACCCCGTTCCTTCCATTCTGATAAAGGATATCCGAGAATCTTTTCCGCTGCTTTACTGACATAAGTAAAAATAAATTCGGGTAAGGAACATTCCCAGACAACAGCACCGCTGTCCTCAACCAACATTCGATATTTTTCTTCATTGGCGATGAGTTCCTTCTCTGTTTCTAACTTATCTTCTTTTATTTTAAGGTTACGAATTGCATGAACAAGATTATTTGATAACGTAGATAATAATTTAACTTCCTCTTCATTAAATGCTTCAGCTTCAGAAGAATAGATTAATAGTGCACCATTAAAATGTTCCCCAGTAATAATCGGTAAAGCGACACAGGATGAATAACCTCGTGCAAGTGCCGGTTCACGCCATGGTCTAAAATTTGGATCTTGTTCAATACTACGAACAATATATGGAGTATGATTTCTGATACACCTGCCTGCTGGCCCATTTCCTGTCGGACCATCACACCAGGTAATTTTATTTTTCAAATAGTCTTCTTCATAACCGGCAAAAGTAATCGGTTTTACTGTTTTATACTTATCTACCTCAGCAATACCAATCCAACTAAAACGATATCCACCACTATTAACTATGACATCACATATGTAACTCAATAATGCATCACGATGTTCTATATGAGTTATTCCATAATTACAATCATTCAAAACTTTTAACGCACGAGTTTTGGCCTTTAAGCCTTGCTCAGAAAATATACGTTCTGTTATATCCCTGGCAATAGACATCATACAACGCTGACTATTAAACCAGATTAAATTAGACGTCAGTAAAGCATGTCTTATCTGGCCATTTTTATGTCGGTAGCTAACTGATTTATTGATTATTTGACCCTTTTTTTTCAATTCTTCAACAAATGACTGGCTATCTTCCTGTTTTACCCAAAGGTTTAATTCAAGCGTTGTTTTGCCGATCAGTTGCTTCTTGTTGAATCCAGTTGCTTTTTCAAACGCACGATTAACTGTAATTAATTTTCCGTCTTTTAAATCACTGATATAAATAGCATCAGCACTGTTTTCAAATGCAATTTGTACACGTTCCTTGTTATCATCAATCTTTTTTTGAGCATTTTTTAGTTCAAGTTGTTGAGAAATCCAGTTTGCCATCAGCTCCAGGAAATTTTTCTCCGCTGCAGAAAAATCCTTGCCGTGAGGTTCGAATCCTGAAAAACATAATGTGCCATAAATTTTACCTTCTAGTTTAACAGGCGTGCCCAAATAGGATTCGCAACGGGATTTTTTAAAAGAAACTGTTTCTTTTAATATTGATTCTGAAACTTTTGGTAACCCGACAGTAGACCTGGAAATTATTACAGCTGAACTATATATATCATTAATCTTAAAGCGACCAAGGTTTGTTATCCCTGCCGAAGCAGGTGCGATAACTTCATTGATTACATATTCATCACCATCAATTAATCCATAGACACCAATATCCAGCTTGAAATAACTGATGCCAATCTGAAGTAAACCCTTTATTTTTTGATCAAAGCCGAGAGAGATATCTGAAACAACCTTATGTAATTCAGTAATGGCATACTCCCTGCGGGCCAGCCTTGATTCTGCCCGTTGAGTTCGGGTGATATCGACAATAACACCATCGACATATTCAAGATTTCCATTGTTATCAAAAAAACAGGTGCCATTATTCTGAACCCAATGCAGGTTATTTAAATTGTCATACATCCTGTATTCAATAGAAAATTGATTGTCCTTTGAAAGTTTTTTTTGTTTTAATTCTTTTTTAATTTTTTGAATATCATCAAGATGTGTATGTTTAAAAAACAGTATTCTTGCATCACGATTAAACTCATTTTGAGATAGCCCGAATATTTTTTCATCCTCTTCACTGATAAAATCAAATTTCCACGAATTTTTAACATTCAGGCGATACACTACGCCAGGAATATTTTTAATCAGGGAATGATATCTTTCATAATCGTGTCTGATTGTTTTCAATAAGTTTTGTTCATCAAGAATATGGTTTGTAATATCCTCCATGAAACAATAATGACTAATCGCAGAGTCATCTTTTTCCAGGCCCTTTACGAGCACGATATGTTCATAAAATAACGAACCGTCTTTTTTTATACCACGGAGATCAACCTCTGCTCTCCCTTGAGATTGCATCAATTCATAGGCTTGTTCGGCAGCAGCAACATCGTCTTTATGCACTGTTTCCTTCCAGGACATTCCAACCATTTCCTCACTTTTATAACCGCAGGTTTTTGCATAATTGTCATTAACACTTAAATAATTACCCTGGTGGTCAATTCGGGAAATAGATTCAAGAACATTCTCAAAGATATCCTGGATACCTTCGGAATCCTGTCTGGATTCATTTTTAATTAAGGTCAATTTCGATACGTCTTTCATGCCCGATAATATAATTAACTATCCGAAAGATATGTTAGATAATGAATTTGCGGAATTACACAAAGAATCCTGTAGGATAAATTCCGAATTTGATATATATCCATTATTTTTCCTGTAAAGGTATTTATTATTATTAAGTTGAGCCGAATTACCCTCGCCCAATTACAATTCTAGAACAATATTTGATTGATTAAAGACGTAAATAAGGAAATATGGTTTAACTTTTAGATGGGAATGTTTTTATTCTACTTTCGATGATTCTTATAAATAATTGAAATCAATTAATAAAAGAATTATGTAAAAATACAAACTGTCTTATACAGAAAGCAAGTAATACCTGATTTATGGATATGGTCAAGTTCCTGTTGTTGGTCAGTATTTAATCATTAATTAACGTATACTTAACATAACAAGGATAGCATTAGCCAAAATACGCTGATAACTATAACAATAAAGAGGATACCCGATGTCGATAATCACCCAGATCAACCTGTTAAAAAAACGCCGCACCAAAATCATTGCCACTTTGGGGCCGGCCAGTAGCGAACCGGATCAAATCAGAAAGTTAATTAAAGCCGGTGTTAATGTATTTCGACAAAATATGTCGCACGGCGATCATGATTACCATAGGGAAACCTATGCCCTGGTCCGTGAAATTGCCAAAGACCTGAATCAACCCATAGGTATATTGGCTGATCTATGCGGTCCCAAGATTCGTACTGGAAAATTCAGGAAAGACAGCATTGAATTAAAGAATAATGATACGGTAGTCGTAACTACTCGTGATATTGAAGGCAAGCCTGACTTAATCCCCTCACAATATGCTGCGTTAGCGGACGATGTTGAATCAGGGGATCGTATATTACTGGCAGATGGCACATTAGAACTGGAAGTAGACAAAATTCAGGGAACAGAAATTACCTGTACTATCATTTATGGTGGTACTTTGGGTAATCACAAAGGTATAAACCTGCCGGGTGTAAAAGTGTCTGCACCTTCACTAACAGAGAAAGATAAAGCTGATGCGGAATTAGCGCTGGAACTCGGTGTAGATTTTATGGCTTTATCATTTGTACGTTCCGCAACAGATATTAACGATTTAAGGGAACTTATTAATCGAAGTGATTGTGATGCATATATTATCGCCAAGATCGAAAAACCTGAGGCACTGGATGAAGCCAGTGCTATTCTTGATGCAGCTGATGGCATTATGGTTGCACGTGGCGACCTGGGAGTAGAACTTAACCCGGAACAAGTACCTGTAGCACAACACCAGTTAATCGATCTGGCAAGACAAAAATTTAAACCCGTCATTGTCGCAACCCAGATGTTGGAATCCATGATTGAAAATGCCAGACCAACCCGCGCAGAAGTCACTGATGTAGCCAATGCTGTGACACTTGGTACAGATGCGATTATGTTATCCGGTGAGACAGCCGTAGGTGCGTTCCCGATTGATGCTGTAAAAATGATGGATCGTATAGCCAGGCAAACTGAATCGTATCTTTGGAGCCATCATGCTTATGGTGCAAAGGTTTCAGAAACATTATCACATACCGCCATCCCAATCTGGGATGCTGTCGCCAATGCGACGGCTCAATTGACACAAGATATAAAAGCACACGCTGTCGTTGTCATTTCCCAAAGTGGCATGTCTGCAGCAACAATGAGTTCAGCCAGGCCAGCAGCACCTGTCGTCGGCATCACCAATAGAGAAGATATATGTCGAAAAATGGCAATGCTCTGGAGTGTTATACCTGTATATTCAGAAGAAGCGGGTAAAACAAACCCGAACGAACTGGCGAAAAAAATCGCTTTTGAGGAAGGCCTGGCCGCGAGTGGCGAAAAGATATTATTAATACGTGGTTTTAATAATACCAGTACTATGAATACACCATCCGTAACAGTACTATCAATATGAAATATTAACGAAGCTTGTAGATTGGCACGGCATCATCTGCAGCAGCCTGATAGCGTATCGTAAAATCATTTAAACCATTGAGTGCATCGTTAATATCCTTATCTTCGCGAATAACATAGCTATTAATGCCACAACGCTGCATAAAAAATAATTGGTCGCGCAATACATCACCTATCGCTCTTAATTCACCTTTATAACCATATCGTTCACGCAATAAACGTGCATGAGAATACGATCTGCCATCTTTAAACGCAGGAAAATCCAGTGCAATAATAGAAAAATGATCGAGATCATCCAGTAATTCGCCTGTTTCTACCGAACCATCGATCCACACAGCATGTTCCGAATTATTTTTTAGTAATTGATCCCGGTTTGCCTGCCAGTAGGCCAGGGGCAATATAGCCTTACCCTCTGGTATGGGATCAGAACTTTCCAGTTCGCGTATTACAGGCCAGTCATCATCGACAATGGCTTTGTCTTTAATTATCTGCATAAACCCGTTCTTTAAATGGTGTCATTCCAACACGTCGATAGGTATCCAAAAAGCGTTCATCAAGCTGTCGTTGTTCAACATAGACATCCAGAATTTTACCAATTACATTAGCGACCTCTTCCTTGGCGATGGCTGGTCCCAGTCGATCACCCAGGGAGGCATCTTTTTCTGATGACCCACCAAGCGTTAGTTGATAAAACTCGACACCTTTTTTATCAACACCGAGAATTCCAATATGTCCAACATGATGATGACCACAGGCATTCATACAACCTGACATTTTTATTTTGACTTCTCCAATATCATGCAGATAATCCAAATTATCAAATTTTTCATTAATTTGTTTTGCAATCGGAATAGACCCCGCATTGGCCAAAGAACAAAAGTCTAATCCTGGACAACAAATCATATCGGTTAACAAACCTATATTCGGCGTAGCAAGATCCTTTTCTGTCAGTTTTTCCCACAATGCATACAAATCAGATTGTTTCACATTTGGCAGGATCAGATTTTGATCATGGGTAACAACGATCTCAGCAAAACTATATTGATCAGCCAGGTCAGCGATATAGTCCATCTGCTCATCAGTAGCATCACCCGGTGCAATATCCGGCGCTTTTAATGAAATCACGACAGCCTTGTAACCCGGAATCTTGTGGGGGAAGAGATTTCTGTTTGCCCAATTTGAAAATGCCTGATTCGACTCAAGCCCGGATTCGAAACTGGTGTCTTCTGCAGCGGCAGGATCATATTCCGGTGGTGTGAAGTAAGCCCTTACCCGATCAATTTCTTTTTGATCAAGTTTCATGACACCATCCTTTATGTGATTCCACTCTTCTTCAACCTGACGGGCAAATTCCTCAGCACCCAAATCATTCACTAATATCTTTATGCGGGCCTTATATATATTGTCACGGCGGCCATGACGATTATAAACACGCAGTATTGCCTCCAGGTACGAAAGTAAATGTTGCTTTTCAATAAATGGTTTAATACTTGGGCCAATATAAGGTGTACGTCCAAGACCACCGCCTGCCAATATATTAAATCCAATTTCTCCTGACTCATTCTTAACGAGATATATCCCAATATCATGAACCTGTACCGCAGCACGATCACGTTGCGCACCTGATACGGCTATTTTGAATTTTCTGGGTAAAAACGAAAACTCGGGATGAAAAGTAGACCATTGGCGGATAATTTCACAATAAGGACGAGGATCTTCAAGCTCGTCTTCTGCAATTCCGGCAAATTGATCTGAAGTTGTATTACGTATGTCATTACCACTCGTTTGTATGGCATGCATTTCAACAGAAGCGAGTTCGGCAAGAATATCCGGCACGGTTTCAAGCTTCGGCCAGTTATATTGAATATTCTGACGGGTACTAAAATGCCCATAACCCTTGTCATATTTTCTGGCAATGTGCGCAAGCATGCGCATTTGTTTACTGGAAAGCAGGCCATAAGGTATAGCGACTCTTAGCATTGGGGCATAGCGTTGGATATAGAGTCCATTCATCAACCTGAGCGGACGAAACTCGTCTTCACTTAGTTCACCAGCCAGGAAACGACGGGTTTGATCTCGAAACTGTTCTACCCGTTCGTTAACGATAGTTTGGTCATATGAATCGTATTTATACATCTAATTATTATTAGTCCTGCTTAGTATGCGGCTGCGAAAGATAGCAACTCGTTTCTAGATGGAAAAGGAATAGATTTTACTATATTTATTCTTATTTGTTATTAACAACCTAAAGTCCTTTCTCAAGCGCTAATAACTAACACGACTTAAAACAAAGGTAAACGAAATGCTAAAAATATGCTGGAAAAAGTAAGTGAGCCGGGCCAGGCTCAGCAATGCAGGCCGGTACAGGACCTTTAGCAAAATTGATATTTAGCCAGTAGATTTCTACCCTTTCGTGTTAAGTAACCTTCACCATCGATAAAGCCATGAAATATCGCCATCTTGAACAGGGATTCAGGCTGGTGTTTTGGCAGATAAACCAGACCATCCCCGTAACGATATTCCAGAACTTTAGCGATATCTGACTCCAGGTCACTATCGAAGCTCGAAACGACAGCATTTAACGCCATTATTTACCCTTCTGCAATTAATAAATTACTAAAATTATATATATTTTAATAATTTATATAGTTTATCTACACAATATTGTCAAATAATTGATGTAAATAAATGACTGAAATGCATTAATTTTTCGAAAAAGTCGGCACATTTAATAAAATAGCTATAAATAACAATCACTTATATGGCTTTACGGGATATGACGTTTTGCCAGGTAATCGTGGCTACGCATTTCCTCCAGGCGGCTAATCGTACGCTTAAACGGTTCTGCCAATCGATTTCCCTGGTAGAGGTCTTCCGGTTTTGCTGCTGCGGTAATAATCAGCTTTACATTGCGATCATAAAATTCATCGACCAGCGTAATAAATCGCTTGGTCTTGTCGTTATCGTGTTCATCCAGGACCGGAATATTTGATAATAATACTGTCTGGAATTGCCTCGCGATCTCTATGTAATCTGCAGCACCGCGCGGACCATCACATAAAGCATGAAAATCAAACCAGACTACACCATCACCCCGCCGAATAGTTTCAATAGTTCGCCCTTCTATTTCCAATAACTCAGCCCGGCTTCCAACATCCGGACTCAGATGATTAAAATCATCTTCCAACACTGAGTCTGCCTGTTCATCCAAAGGATGATGGTAGATTTCTGCATGATCGAGAAACTGCAAACGATAATCTATGCCTGAGTCGAGATTAACGACTTTAGTGTTTTCTTTTAACAAATCGATAGCAGGTAAAAAGCGCTCGCGTTGTAATCCACCCTGGTACAGTTCATCCGGATGTTGATTCGATGTCGTGACCAACACAATATCACGCTCAAATAATGCCTCCAGCAAACCCGCTAACAGCATGGCATCTGTTATATCCGAGACATGAAATTCATCAAAACAAAGTATACAAATTTTATCCGCTAATCGATCAGCTACAATCTTTAAAGGACTTTCAACATTTTTAAGTTGTTTTAACTCCTTATGTACATTTTGCATAAAACGATGAAAATGGATTCTTAATTTATTTTCAAATGGTAAACATTCATAAAAACAATCTACCAGATAAGTCTTGCCTCTACCGACGCCACCCCAGAAGTAAAGACCTTTAACAGCTTGTTTTTCTTTTATTCCTAATAATGATTTAACCTGCCCAACCAGAAAATTCTTGCCCTCGGATCTTTCCAGTAAAACGTCATATAATTGCTGTAGATGTAGTACAGCCTGCTTCTGTGCCTGATCTGAAACAAACTCTTCCTGCTTTAAATCTTGTTTATACTTATCTAATGGCGTCTGCATAATTTAAATGTATTATATAAATGCTAAAACCCTGACATTAGTAGCCCAGTACCAAACTTTTTTTAATTTAATACTAATATGAATAAAAAATGTTAGCAGCAATTGTCGTAATATTAATTCTTTGTATAGTGTTTCTACCACAGTTCTGGGTCCAACATGTTATAAAAAAATACAATCAACCCATCGAAGGATTACCCGGTACGGGAGGTGAATTAGCCCAACACCTGGTAAATCGTTTTGAAATTAACGGTGTCAGTGTTGAACAGACAGAGCCAGGTAATGATCATTATGATCCTGAATCAAAATCGATTCGCTTATCAGAAGATAATTACACCGGTAAATCATTAACAGCGATCACTATCGCTGCTCATGAATTTGGACATGCCTTACAACACCATACAGATTATCAACCATTAATACTTAGAACCCGTCTGGCCAAATTTGCTGCTGCTGCAGAGAAAATAGCTTCGTTTATTCTCGTGAGCCTGCCGTTTGCTATCATCCTGGTTAAGGTTCCAATATTTAGCATCATCATGCTGTTAGCAGGCTTAACTATAATGTGTTTACCAATAATCCTTCATCTCATCACTTTACCTGTTGAATTTGATGCCAGCTTTAACAAGGCTTTGCCCATATTAAACGAAGGGCAATACATCCCTGAGTCAGCAATGCCTATCGCCAGGCAAATACTTCGGGCTGCAGCAATGACATATATCGCTGCATCGCTGGCCAGTCTATTAAATTTTTATCGTTGGATGGCAATACTACGCAGGTAGTCAGAACAAACTGATTTGTTGCCCGCGTAATACAGGTTTAATAAATTTGGATGTGTCCAAAACAGTATTTTGATTCGAGTTCAACCCAAGCCGTTTACAGGTTTTATCGAATCTGTTTTTAATCAATGTGGCAAAGACACCCTTGCCTGTAATACGTGAATGAAATTCAGGATCATTCTCCCTGCCACCACGAATATCTTTTATCATATTCATCACGTGAGATGTTTTTAATGGATAATGTGTATCAAGCCACTCTCTAAACAAACTTTTTATCTCATGCGGTAATCTGATCAAAACATAACCGGCATTAATTGCGCCGGCATCTGCGGACTTCTCGAGTATGTTTTCCAATTCATAATCATTAATAACGGGTATTACCGGCGCAAACATCATTCCCGTGGGAATACCTGCATTAACAAGGCATTTTATTGTTTGCAATCTTTTATATGGCGCAGTCGCCCGGGGCTCCATTTTACGCATCAATTCTGTATCCAGTGTTGTAATCGAAACAAAAACCTGTACCAGGTTTTTTTCAGCCATCGGTGCTAGTAAATCAATATCCCGTTCCACTAAATTTGATTTTGTTACTATTGTTAGCGGATGGTTATGTTCATTTAATAATTCGATGATCTGTCGTGTTATCTTGTATTGCCGTTCAATCGGTTGATATGGATCTGTATTTGTACCTAATGCAATTGGTGAACATTGATATGATGCAGATGCAAGTTCCTGTTTTAATAACCCGGCAGCTTTTGTTTTAACAAATAATTTCGTCTCAAAATCAATACCGGGCGACAAATCGAAATAGGCATGGCTTGGTCTGGCATAACAATAAATACACCCGTGTTCACAACCACGATAAGGGTTGATAGATTGTTCAAATGGAATATCAGGCGACTGGTTGCGTGCGATGATTGTTTTCGATTTTTCTATCGATACAGTTGTCGTGATTTTTTGCTGTTCGTGTTCAGAATCCCAACCATCATCAACTTCTTCCCTGGAAAAGCTGAGATAACGACCATCAGGGCTGCTTAAACTTCCGCGTCCTTTTATTTTTCTTTCTTTGATTTTGCTATTAGTCACTGCAAATATATAAACTTATTCCTGCTCCGATGCCTTGCCTATTAACTCAACCGGTAATTGTTTATTGGTTTTTAGCTCACCAAGTTTTTTTATTGTTTCTGCCTTCGAAATCAGGTTTCCTCTACCATCAATGAGCCGATTATGTGCTGTATCATAAGCAAGCTGCGCCTTTTCCAGCTTATCACCCACATCTTCCAATGCCTCGACAAAACCTGTCAATTTGTCATACATATCACCTGCTTGTTTGGCAATCTTCATTGCATTCAGGTTCTGATACTCGTAACGCCACATGTTATGAATTACCTGTAAGTTCATCGTCAAGGTTGAAGGACTCACCATAAAAATCCGGTTACTAAAAGCTTCCTGAAAAAGATTTTCATCATGGTCTAATGCCAACATTAGTGCTGGTTCAACAGGAACAAACATTAACACCATATCAAGCGAGTTAACGCCGATCAGTTCATCATAACTTTTGTCTTTTAACTCATTAATATGCGTTTTAATCGATGCAATATGTTCTTTAATTGCCAATGATCTCGATGCCTCGTCTTCCGCAGAATAATAACGTTCGTAGGCATTCAACGAGACTTTTGAATCAATGATGACATCACGGTTATTCGGTAAATGTACAACAACATCAGGACGAAACAGGTTATTATTATCATCACGGTAACTGGCCTGCACTTCATATTCACGTCCGTTTTTCAGACCGGAAGCTTCAAGAACACGTTCAAGGATCACTTCACCCCAATCACCACGTTTTTTACTTTCACCTTTTAACGCATTGGTCAGATTGACTGCATCCTGGCTCATCTTCTCGTTAAGTGATTTTAGACTGGTAATTTCATGATATAAAGAAAGTCTATCTTTGGTTTCCTTGTCATAAACATCTTCTATCCTTTTTCGAAAATCACCCAATTGTTCCTTTAAAGGTGTCAGCACTGCGCCAATATTTTCTTTATTTTGTTCAATAAACTTTTTACTTTTTTCCTCGAGGATTTTGCTGGATAAATTTTCAAATGCATCCGACATTTTCGTTTCGGCTTGCTCTAATAACTTTAGTTTTTCTTCAGATAACCGTCTCTCTTCTTCCAGCAGGGTGGATAACTCTGCAATCTGGGCCAGCTTTTTTTCAATCTCATTTTGTTGATCGCGATTAATATCGTCCTTGTCTTTTAATTGTTCTTTTAATTCCTCAATAGTCTGGTCCTTATTAATAGCTCTTTCCTGTGCAACTGCCAAATCACGTTCCAGTAAATTATGCTTTTCTGACAGTTGATTCAATTTATGTCTAAAAACAAACCAGACAATAAACATACCTGACAGCAAGCCAACGACCAGTGTTTGTATGGCATATTGATTAATAAGGGTTTCCCACATATAACGATTCCTGAATCCTGAAAATTAGACGCCTGAATCAACAAAACTACCCGATTCGAACTGAAAGATAAAACGGCTTATAGAAATTGTCCTGGTAATATTGGATTGCTGCAAAATACTGCATTGCATCATTTTATTTATTGTTTATAATCAATATCTAGAGTGTGATACTAAAAGCGATTTTATAATTTTTACGCGGTCCTTAATGAAATTAAAAGGCATTATCCTCGATGTAGACGGTACCCTGGCCGATACCGAGGAAATTCATCGCCAGGCCTTTAACCTTACATTTGAAGAATACAAGCTTGATTGGCACTGGTCTGTCGATAACTATCGGGAATTACTACATATATCCGGCGGCAAGGAACGTTTTAGAAAATGTTTGAATGAAGATAAAGAGCTTAAAGACAAGGTAAAGGATCCAGCTGACTTTATTCAGGATCTACACCGGCGCAAATCCGAAAATTACAGATCGTTGTTAGCAAGTGACCATATTCAGCTTCGGCCAGGCGTGCAGAGACTTCTGGATGAAGCGAAAAACAGGAATATTCGCCTGGGTGTTGCAACCTGTTCATCGACTGCAAATTTGAGAACGTTGATTAACAGTACATTAAATATCGAACCTGAAGAAATCTTCAGTACTATTATTACCTGCGATATTGTTGCTGACAAAAAACCTTCCCCAATTGCATATCAATGTGCTTTATCGAGTTTAGGTTTAACAGCTGATTCATGTATTGCTATAGAAGATACCTATAACGGTAACCGGGCAGCCCTGAATGCTGAACTGAAAACGATAATTACAACCCATCAGTACACAAAAAACGATGACTTCACCGGCGCATCCCTCGTTGTTAATCAGCTTGGAGAGCCGGGAAATCCTTTTACTATCACAGAAGGTGATAATTTCAATAAAGAATATGTTGATATCGAACTATTAGACAAGATATTGAATAATAGTAGTGAGATTGAATCAAACTTTAATGAATACGCTAATGTTGCATTAAACATTAACTAGAGTTGGCTCTATAAAGCCCCTTTAAAAATGACCCTATCTGAATTTCGCTATATCGTTGCGGTTGCAAAAGAGCTGCATTTTGGTCGTGCTGCTGAAAAATGTTTTGTTAGTCAGCCTACTTTAAGTGTTGCAATCAAAAAGCTTGAAGATGAACTGGGCGTAACTTTATTTGAACGTCACCAACATGAAGTAAGCATCACTCCTATAGGTGAAGCTATAGTTAAACAGGCCGAACTTATCCTGAATGAAACAAATAATTTAAAAGAGATCGCTGCATTAAATAAAAACGAGTTGGCTGGTGAATTAAAACTCGGTGTTATATATACAATAGGACCTTACCTGTTACCCAAATTAATTCCTGTTATAAATAAAAAAGCACCAGATCTGGTTTTATTGATAGAAGAAGACTATACAGAAAATCTTGCAAAAAAATTGAAGGCCGGAGATATAGATATTGCGATACTTGCAAACCCGTTTGATGAATCAGGGATCTCAACAGAGCTACTTTATGAAGAACCGTTCGTAGTTGCATTACCTAATGGACATGCTTTAACTAGGAAAAAGAAACTCAGCGCCAATGATCTATTAAACGATACTATACTGTTATTAAAAACGGGTAATTGTTTTCGCGATCAAGTAACAAAACTCTGTCCATCCTGCGTCAATCCAACCGGGCAAGATCAACAAATCCAAAAGACGCTGGAAAGTAGTTCAATCGAAACAATACGACAAATGGTCGCTTCAGGTGTTGGGATAACAATATTACCGAAGTTATCAATTGATACTAAATCAAGTTTAAAAGGACTATTAGAATACCGTCCGTTCAGTAAACCTGAACCATCACGGGAAGTTATTATTGCCTATCGCAGATCTTTTCCAAGGATGAAAGCCGTCGAATTGATTCGGAGTTCAATCAGCAATTGTAAACTGGATAATACTCTTTAATAGTATTTTTTTATTTTTTAATTACCAGAAAAGCTGCTGCATTACCTCGAATAATTCTCAAAAGCAGAGAGTCTTCCTTTTTATTAACGCTTGTTAAAAATTCCTTCAGGCTTTTAACCGGTACTCTATTTACAGAAGTAATAATATCACCCGCCCTGAGTCCGCTTCGCCAGGCAATGTTGCCTCTCTCGACATTTAATACGATTGTACCTTCAATTTGACCAAAATAAGGACTACCTTTTTCAATTTCACCTACGGTAACGCCCTGTAACAACTCATTAACCGCACTTGGTCCGCTACCGGCCAGGGTATTTTCTTCTACAGTGACAGTAATTTCTTTCTCTTTACCATCACGTAAAATCCTGAACTTAATCGTTTCGCCAACAGGCAATAAACCAATACGATTTCTTAAATCAGCTGCATTCTTTATATGTTTACTATCAGCGGACACAACAATATCACCGGCAAGCAGTCCGGCCTTGTCCGCTGGTGAACCTTCAAGGATTTTATTAATTACTGCGCCACGTTTACGATCCAAACCAAACGCTTCTGCCAACTCCGGACTAAGGTCCTGCATACTAACACCGAGAAAACCCCGCTTAACTTCACCGGTTTCCACAATCTGTTCCATGATGTGTAAGGCAAGATTAATCGGAATTGCAAATCCAATCCCGATGTTACCACCGGTTTGGGAAAAGATAGCTGTATTAATTCCAACTAGCTCGCCACGGAGGTTAACTAATGCACCACCGGAATTTCCAGGATTAATAGATGCATCTGTTTGAATAAAATCTTCATAACCTTCGATACCTAATCCACTTCGACTTAGTGCACTGATAATTCCGGATGTTACCGTTTGTCCCAGTCCAAATGGATTACCAATAGCGACAACGAAATCACCTACCCTTAGACTTTCTGAATCACTTGTCTTTAATTCAGTTAATCCTTCGGTGGGAATTTTTATAACCGCGACATCCGTTTCCGGATCAGATCCAACAATCTCTGCTTCCAACTGTCGTCCGTCCCGAAGTGTCACAGTAATCTGTACAGCATTCGCTATAACATGGTTATTTGTTAAAACTAGTCCACGTTTTGCATCAACAATAACACCTGAACCCAGGCTACTGGTTTTACGTTCTACAGGTTGATTTGGTAATCCAAAAAAACGTTGGAAAAAAGGATCTGCAAATAAAGGATTTAATCGCTGTTTAATTCGTCCCTCGGTTGCAATATTGACTACTGCTGGTGTGACTTGTTCCAGCATAGGTGCCAGACTTGGCAACTCCTTTCCATTTACATCAGCTGGTAAAACTGCGTTCGCGACAGGTGTCAAAAAAGAAAGTGTTATTAAAAATATGCGCGATAAAACTTTGCTAATACTATTACTCATTAATATATTCCATATAACGATTTATTTTTTTAATTAGGATGCTGAGTTCCGGAAAAGTTCAATTACAAATACTCCATACAATAAAATAAAGGCGGGACAGGCCCGCCTTTTACTTTATATACAGCGTTTAACTTTTAACTGCAATTTTTCGAGGTTGTACTTTCTCGTGTTTTGGTAACGTCACTTCAAGCACGCCATCTTTACCCTTAGCTTCGATGCGTTCTGCATCAGCACTATCCGGTAAACTAAAACGACGATAGAAAGTTCCGCTAACACGTTCAACCCGCTTATAACCATCTTTCTCATCACGTACTTCTGATTTACGTTCACCCTTGATTGTTAACACACCATTGTCCATGGTGATTTCAATCTCTTTTGGATCAACGCCCGGCAGGTCAGCGGTAATCAGAAAGCGATCTGCTTCTTCCTTGATATCGACTGCAGGACGCCAGGCACTGGTTACAACATTGGAATAGTCATTATCGCCGTTGGTGAGTGACTTATCCGTGTAGCCGAGTTGATTTAACTGCTGTTGAAATCTGTCTAACAGACTCCATGGTTCATAATTTATTAAGGCCATTTTCTACCTCCAAAATAATTTATCTTTGCATAATAAAAAGATGGGGACAGGTAGAACTTTTTCAAGGGGATTTCTATAAACAATGTCTTAAAAGTACTTATATTCGATAGGCTGTTTTCGTCATCACTTTAGATGTTAAATTCATGAAACGTTTAATACTTTTTGGAAGCTCTTTGGCGCCCGCTGTTTCAGCTTTAGTTGCATGGTGTAATTCATCATCACGCATTTTCTCGAGAATTGCCCGGCTTCGCTTATCGCCATCAGGTAACTGTTCGAGATGTGAATCAAGGTGTCGTACAACCTGATATTCTGTTTCTGCCAAAAAACCCAGATTCCATTTGTCTCCAAATAAACCGGCGAGGAAACCAATACCAAATGAACCAAAATACCAGACTGGTTCAAGCAAGCTGGTATCGTCATCCAGTTCCTCCAATCGGGTTTTACACCATTCGAGGTGGTCAACTTCTTCATTGGCAGATTGCTGCATGGTTTTTCTAAGAGATTCATCCAAAGCTGTTATGGCTTGTGCCTTGTAGAGGGCCTGTGCGGCGACTTCGCCAGCATGATTAACTCTCATTAATCCGGCAATATGTTTTCTTTGGTCTTGATCGAGCTCTGTTTCTTCAATTAACTCGGCTGGATACGGCCTGCTGGCCTCGACAGTCTCAGACTTTTGAAATTGACTCAGAATTGAATCCAGGCCAGAAATTAACTGGTCTAAAGTGCTATATTCCCTTGATTTCATTGAAATTTATTATTTATCGTAATAACAACACTATATTAATACTTCTATTAAATAATTCCACTTTCGTGGCGGTCTCCAAGCAGAAAGAATTAAGTCCGTTATGATGGAACAGTAATATTGACAGCCTTGGGGTCAATCCGTACTATTCCCCCTCTTTTTTACCCGGCTAACCGGATTTTCCAGGAAAATTAATGAAAACCTATACCGCCAAACCTGCAGAAGTTAAACGAGACTGGTTCGTCGTTGACGCATCCGGTAAGGCGCTTGGTAGACTGGCGAGTGAAATTGCCAGACGTCTGCGTGGGAAACATAAAGCCGAATATACACCGCATGTGGATACAGGTGACTATATTGTCGTCATCAATGCAAAACAAGTAAAAGTCAGCGGAAATAAAAGCAGGGATAAGCTATATCACCACCACACCGGTTATCCAGGCGGAATCAAAACCATCAACTTTGAAAAGTTAATTGAAAAAAAACCCGAAAAAATTATTGAAACGGCAGTAAAAGGCATGTTGCCTAAAGGTCCTTTAGGTCGCGAAATGTTTCGTAAACTCAAGGTTTACCCGGATGCAAACCATCGTCATGCCGCACAACAACCCCAGGCATTGGAGATTTAAAGGATGGCAGTAGACGTTTATTACAGCACCGGAAGACGAAAAAGTTCTTCTGCACGCGTTTATCTTAAAAAAGGTTCTGGTGAAATCACCGTCAATAATCGCACTCTGAAACAATATTTCGGTCGTGAAACCGGGCAAATGGTTGTACGCCAACCGCTGGAAACACTGAATATGTCAGATCACTTTGATATTAATGTCACTGTAAAGGGCGGCGGAATAACGGGACAGGCCGGCGCTATCCGTCACGGTATTACCCGGGCATTGATTGAGTACGATGAATCCTTACGTAAACCACTGCGTCAGGCAGGTTTTGTAACACGAGATGCGCGTGAAGTTGAACGTAAAAAGATCGGTCTACACAAATCTCGCAAAAGACCTCAATAC
>JANQJZ010000035.1 GCA_028281365.1 Gammaproteobacteria bacterium
CGAGTAATTCTTGTTTACAATCTAAAATTAATCCTCATTGCTGGAGAAACGGAGTGAAAAGTCTATTGCGCGAACATGTTTTGTTAATGCGCCGATAGAAATATAGTCTACTCCTGTTTCAGCAATGGCCCGGATATTTTGTTTATCAATATTTCCCGATGCTTCGAGTTTAGTTTGTCCTCTTGTCACTGATACAGCCTTATTAAATTCGGCAATATTAAAGTTATCGAGCAGTATTTGATCAGGTTTGGCTGCCAGGGCTTCTTGTAATTCCTCCAATGATTCAACTTCTACTATTACCGGTACGTTCTTCTGTTTAGCAAGAATTATTGCTTTGGTAATGCTCCCCGCAGCAAGAATATGGTTTTCTTTTATAAGAATGCCGTCATAAAGCCCAATTCTATGATTGATCCCGCCACCACAAGTGACAGCATATTTTTGTGCCATTCTTAAACCAGGAATTGTTTTTCTTGTATCTAATATTTTTGTTTTGGTGTCATTAATCAAACTAACAAAAGTAGCAACGGTAGTTGCGGTACCTGAGAGTGTTTGTAAAAAATTAATCGCTGTACGTTCACCGGTCAGTATTGAACGTGTCGGGCCATTCAATGCACATAATGTTTGGTTTGGTTTGATTACATCACCATCAAAGGATTGCCATTCTATATTTATAGATTCGTCCAGTTGTTTGAATACTTCATTAAACCATGCACTACCAGCTAATATCGCGTGTTCACGCGTAATCAAGGTTGCAGATGTTGAAGCACTATCAGGAATCAATTCAGCGGTAATATCACCGTTACCTATATCTTCCGAAAGAGCCGCTTTTACATTTTCAACAATTTCACTCTGGGCAATTCTCATGACGAATTTTGATTATTGAAGTAATGCCGTGTTTTGCTGAATACAATTGGACTCAGTAATAACAGGGCAATGAGATTAGGCAGTGCCATTAATCCGTTCAATACATCGGCCAATGTCCAGACTAGTTCCAGTTTTATAACAGCACCGGTAAAGATGGCAATGATCCAGAGAATTCGATAATAAAAAATGATTTTTGTACTAAACAAATAACTGGCACAACGTTCGCCGTAATAACTCCAGCCAAGAATTGTGGTAAATGCAAATAACACGAGACCGAGGCTGACAATATAGCCGCCATAACCAAACAGACCGGTAGAAAAAGCCAGTGATGACATTGGTGCACCCTTTAATCCACTTTCCCATGCTCCGGTAAGGAGAATAACGAAAGCTGTAAGACTGCAGATAATTAGTGTATCAATGAACGTCCCCAACATCGCAACCATACCCTGTTTTACCGGGTCGTTGGTTTGAGCGGCTGCATGTGCAATCGGTGCACTTCCCAGGCCGGCTTCATTGGAAAAGATGCCTCTGGCAAAACCCCACCTTATGGCCATCCAAATTGTTGCACCAAGAAAACCGCCGCTGGCTGCTGCACCGGAAAATGCACTGTTAAAAATGATAGTAAATACGGCGGGCATTTTTTCAATATTGATGCCAACGATAACCAATGCCGCCAGCACATAAGCCATGGCCATAAACGGTACCAGAGCTGTGGCAACCTGAGCGATACGCTTCACACCACCTATGATTACAAGTGCGGCAAGTATCGACATGGCGATTCCGGTAACCCAGGTTGGAATATTAAAACTGGTGTAGATTTCATCAGCAACTGAATTTGACTGCACCATATTACCTATGCCAAATGCTGCAAACATGGCAAAAAAAGCAAATGCAGCGGCCATCCATTTCCAGTTTTCTCCCAAACCATTTCGGATGTAGTACATCGGTCCACCGACATGATTTCCAAGTGAATCTGTTTCCCGGTAGCTGACAGCCAGGACTGCTTCAGCGTATTTCGTGGCCATGCCAAATAATGCAATAACCCACATCCAGAAGATAGCGCCCGGGCCGCCGAAATAAATGGCTGTTGAAACACCGGCAATATTACCTGTTCCTACTGTGGCGGACAGTGCGGTCATTAATGCCTGAAAAGGGCTTATGTCACCTTTGATATGGGGTGATTGTTTTCGACCTGACCACAGGGTCTGAAGTGCAAGAGGTAATTTCCGCCATGGCATGGCATAGAGTCCGATCGTCAGATAGACGCCAACGATCGTTAATAAGGGGATCAATAAATATTCTCCCCATATAAAACCGCTTAATACATTTAATTTATCCTGTAACCACGACATATTATTGTTCTCGTTTATTTGGTTAAGGCTAAAGAAGTCAATCTGACTTTATTTGTAACCCGCAAGTGTATGACAGTTTAATCGCTAATAATCAGTATTGTCGAATAATGAGCTGATCACCCTGTTGTGAAAAATCCAGGTGTTTAAGAAAACTCATCCCAAGCAGGACCTCTTCACCCTGCATATAGGGATTGATATTGGCACTAATATTATAGAGTTCTATGCCACCGAGATTGACCCGATCAAGGGACGTTGAAAATACATTAATCTGGCCGTTTGCGGTTTGAACGGGGAAGGAAATGCCTGCTTTTAAGTTTAGTTTTCGTGCTACTTTTTCCGGGATACTAATTTCTGTCGCACCGGTATCCAGAATAAATACAACGGTCTTGTTATTAATAGAACCATTCGCAACATAATGACCGAACCGATTTCGTTGTAGCTGGATCTCTTTAAATTCTCCATTTTGAATTAAACTCAGTTGTTGGTTAGGGTTAGTTTGTTTATCCAGATACTTGTTGAAGTAAACAGTCAGCAAACCTAACAGGATAATCCAGCCAACAATCGTCATTCCTTTACCGATACGTTTTTGAAAATTTTCATCATCCATGCTTAAGATTTTGTCATAAATGCCGCTAACTAGACCAGAGAAACGATCACAATTGCTGAGAAATCAAAGAATGAAAAATTAATTAAATTACTTGAATCAACTTCTGAGTCACATTAGTTAAAAACCAGTCTTAATCCGGCAAATATGTGCCGTTTATCCGGTTGGTAATAGTTTCGAAACGATGGTCGCTTTATAAAGCTTTTTGTATTGTAGCTGCCTCCACGCAAGACATAATGCTCATCATCGAAGTAGGGCGTAGAATAACCATCATATGGAAATGCTGAAAAACCGGGATAGGGATGAAATGTATTACAACACCATTCCCAGGCGGTTGCTGTCTTTTCCAAAATCTGGTTTTTAAATGCGACCTCCCATTCATATTCATGCGGTAATCTTGCCCCGGACCAATTTGCAAAAGCCGTCGCTTCATAATGATTTATACCATGCACAGGTTGCGCCGAATCAAGATTGTAGGGGCCGTTATGATCGATACCTTGCCATTCAGAAGAATTTGACCTTTGCCAGTGATGTGGATGTCCGGCATTACTATTTTGACGCCATTGCCAGCCTGAATCGGACCAAAATTCCTGTTTGTCATAACCCCCTGCATAGATAAAGCTTAAATATTCGCTATTACTTACCGGGTTGGCATTAATGGCAAATTTATCTAATTCTATATTTAAGGCGGGATGTTCATTATCGTAAGGAAATAAATTGTTATCTGTTCCTATTTTATAGTGTCCGGCATCAACATACTCTTTTACAGGTGATAGTTTATTATCTTTTATTGGTGTGAAACTATTGCTGTCATCTCTATCCTTGTAACGTTTGATATTTCTTTCAGTCAGGACCATTAGCATTGTTTCAATATGTTGTGAATAATGCTGGATTAAAAAATACAATAAATAATCTTCCTGCAACAATGGATTTGAATTTACTTTAATTGCTGATAGTAAAAGTTTTCGATTCTCTTGTTGTGTATTTTTTGCCCATTCAATTAATTCTTCTTTTTCAGGCAATGCTGAACCGCGAGAACGTTTATTACTCAATTCCGGTACATAAAGATCTTTTATAGATTGTTCCAGACCTGTTTTTTCCAGTACGCGTTCTCTAATCCAGTACGTTTCCGTATAGACACAATGTCCAAGGTGCCAGCCGACAGGACTTAAATCCGGATGGAATTGTTGGTTGAATTCAATGGATGAAATGCGATTTACAAGATCGATGGTTTCTTGCTGGAGTTGTTGTAATTGCGTAAACAACATACTCATAATTTAATTGTAATTATATCTCCTGAATTGTTGAATTGGGTAAAACTGTTTTCTGAAAAAGTGATCCAGTCATTTGGAGATAACGGCTCTGAGGCAATCCATACGGCGGTATTGCCTAAAAAATAGTAAAGGCTTGGGCATGATGCATTGATCGCGCTTCGACACGCATAAAGTGAATTGCCATCACTAATAATTATATTTAAAAGAGCACTGCTTTTATCACAAACATCTTTTAATATATCCATTAGTGACAATATTGCATCATTGATTGTGTTACCTTTTGCCAGATATTCTTTTAGTAATGCAAATAGATAGAGTGAATCACTGTCCCCGTTTATATCTGCTTGCGTTTCTGTTGACATATTCTCCAATAAGCCGGATTTAATCCTGTTGTCAAAGGGTTTTAAACAACCATTATGCATAAAGATTAAATTATTATTGTGGAACGGTTGTGTATTTGCCTCGTTGATGCCTTGCCCTGGAGTTGCACCTCTGACATTCGCCATCCACAGCCGGCTTTGAAGTGAATGACCCAGACCCTGCAGGTTGGAATCAGACCAAATAGGTAATATATTTTTATAGGAGCAAACGATATTATCGTTAACCAGCCATGCGAATCCATAACCATCCGCATTTATGGTCCCATCCTGCATTTCTTTTGGAGACCATGATTGCTTTAATAAACTATGTTCATGTTCTATCAGGAATTGATCAAGTCTGATTTCCTTTCCCATATATGCAGCCAGACGACACATTAAAATTCTCTCAACTTATTTGATGCTGTTATAGTAATAAACCAGGTTAGCTTAACAGTCTATAAATGGTATTGAAATTGAATAGTCCAAATTATGAAATTGATGAAGAAGGTGCATGGCTGGCAGATGTTCGTAAAGTTCAATCTCCGAATTGTGACGAACGACCGGTTGGTACAGAAATCGACTTATTAGTGATACATGGTATCAGTCTGCCGCCAAGGCAATACGGAGGTCAGTATATTGATGATCTGTTCACAAATTCATTAGATGTTAATGTTCATCCTTATTTTGCAGAAATTCAGGATTTACGCGTATCTTCTCATCTGCTTATTGAGCGTGATGGGAGTGTCACGCAATATGTTCCGTTTTCCAAGCGAGCCTGGCATGCAGGAATATCAGAGTTTGATGGACGAGAACAATGTAATGATTACTCTATTGGCATAGAACTCGAAGGTTCTGATGATGAAGCCTATTGTGATGAACAATATCGGACACTTGCTGTTCTAACAGATATAATTCGTCAGCGCTGGAACAGGATTACAAAAGATCGTATCGTTGGCCACTGTGAAATTGCACCGGGAAGAAAAACTGATCCAGGCCCGGCATTTGACAAGGACTACTATTTTTCTTTACTGAAACTATGACATTAATCTTTATATTGATTGCCCTGGGGCTGGATTATTTTCTTGGTAAGTTGCAACCGTTTCGAAACTACGAATGGGTTCCAACTCTGTATTATTCACTCGAGAAAAAAATTTCACATTATCGTTATTGGGATGGCACGATTGGCCTATTAGGGTTATTACTCATTCCAATTCTGTTGTTGTTATTAGTGATGTATATTTTAGATCAGTGGTCCTGGTTTGCTGAGACACTATTTACCTTACTCGTATTAATCTATTGTCTGGCTCCGGAGGAGCTTGATAATCGATTGGATGATTACATTATTGCGATTGATGAAGATGATTCTGAAAATATTGCTTCTCTATCGGATTGTTTAATCAATGATTCCGTTATTGGTGATGAAGATACAACTGAACAAGCAATCATTAAATCTTCGCTGACAGAAGCACATAAGCGTGTATTTGCCGTCATCTTCTGGTTTTTGATTCTTGGTCTGGTTGGAGCATTGCTTTACCGCCTGGTTGATAAATTAAATGATGAATTATCAGAGATCCGTAGTGGATTTTCCGACAGTGTTAATCTTTTATTAAATATTCTCGCATGGCCGACGAGTCGACTTTTTGTAGTTGGTCTTGGCTTGGCCGGCAGTTTAGTCGATGCTTTTAATGGGTGGCGTCAGGCTGAACATTTTACGTTTGAAGTAAATAATGCAGTGTTATCAGAAGGCGGTTTTGGGGCGTTACAATATATGCCGGATATAGAAGTGCCAGGAAGAGAAAAGTCTTATTGGATTAGTGAATTGAAATCACTAATAAACAGGACGTTAATTATCTGGCTAGCAGTATTAGGTATTATGACTTTATCAGGAAATCTTGGTTAAAAATGCACTTTTTCCGCGATTACTTCGTTATCACCGTACTCAAATCCTCATGTATTAGTTATACACTCCGGTTCTCGGCTTTGGCCCCCTGCGTCGCTCTACCTCCTGCATCCATGCAGTCGTGCGTGCGGTGATTCCTTGTACTCACAAAAAAAATGCTATTTTTAAAACAATATTTAACATGTTTCATTAATATAGTTCTGTACGCGTTCGAACCGAAATCCAGCATCATCATGGATTAACACACAATCATTTTCATACCAATCACCAAGTACGATCCGTTTGTATTGATTTCCGTTTATGTCAAAATTATGAATTGCCTTTCTATGTGTATGTCCATGAATTAATATTTCGACATCATGTTGGATCATTGTGCTGATAACAGTTGCCTGGTTGACATCAATAATCTCTGCAGATTTGTTTTTCGAAATTGATACCGTTGTCTTTCTAACCCGGTGAGCGATTTTTTTTCTTAAAGACAAGGGAAAGATTGAAAATAATTTTTTTATGGACAGGTTAGTTATAAAAACTCTCCAGGTTTGATACTGAGTATCATCGGTACATAACGTATCACCGTGCATAATCAATACTTTTTCTTTAGCGAGTGTAATGACTGTCGGATCATTAATTAATGTGCATCTGGTTTTTTCTGCAAATTCGTTATCAAGATGAAAATCACGGTTACCTCGCATTAAATATAATTTTGTATCGTTACAACTAGAATAGTCTTTTAGGGTTGTAAGAATTTCCGGATTTGGCGGTGTTTGATCATCACAACCAATCCAGAACTCGTCAAAAAGATCGCCAAGTATATAAAGTGATTCTGCTTTTCTGGCAGGACCGTTTAAAAGTGCCTTAAATAAATCGATCTTTTCCGGTCTTTGCAAACTGAGATGCAAGTCAGAGATGAACAAAGTCGTCATAAATAGAATGGGTATATTTACATTGAATAGTTTTAATCTTCTTCAAGAACGTCAACTTTTTCTATTTCAATAATTTCTTCCGGCACATCCTGGTGACCATCTCGAGTCGTGGTTGGTTTTTCCTCTATATTATTAACGACTTCTATTCCTTCAATAACTTCACCAAATACACAGTAACCCCAACCTTCTTCAGATTCAGCCTGAAAGTCGAGAAAAGGATTATCATTCGTATTAATAAAGAATTGTGCTGACGCAGAGTGGGGATCAGCGGTCCTCGCCATCGCAATCGTACCATACGCATTTTTAAGTCCGTTATTCGCTTCATTTTTTACCGGCGCATTGGTTGGTTTGCTATTCATGTCTTTATCCAGCCCACCTCCCTGGATCATGAAGTCTTCGATTACCCGATGAAAAATCGTTCCCTCGTAAAAACCGCTTTGGACATAACCTAAAAAGTTTTCAACGGTTTTGGGTGCCTTGTCCGGATTAAGTTGCAGGGTAATGGGTCCGAGTGTAGTTGTAATTTGAACCTTCATTTTTGCTCTCCAAAGCCAGTAATATGAATAAATTTTAGAATCTGTAAGTGATTTACTTATTATGTCCATGTTATGTTAGTAATGACAAATTCCTTTTGTCGCAAAACGGTCTTTCGGATAAGATGCGCGGTGCTTATTTACAGGATGTAATGTATGTCGCGAGAGGACAGGATGTCCGTAGCGACCAAGAGTTGTCAAATTTATATCTAATGTCATTTTGTAAAATCGCCACGTGTTAAAAATCTACAATAGCCTAACCAGGCAAAAAGAGACTTTTGAGCCAATCGAGCCTGGAAAAGTCCGAATGTATGTCTGTGGTATGACGGTTTACGATTACTGCCATGTTGGACACGCGCGTGTCATGGTTGTATTCGATATGATCGCGCGTTACCTACGAAGTATTGGTTTCAAAGTGAATTATGTACGTAATATCACTGACATAGATGACAAGATCATTAATCGCGCGAATGAAAATAATGAATCCATTCAGGATCTAAGTGAACGCTTTATCGAAGCAATGAATGAAGATGCGAATGCTTTAGGCGTCATATCACCCGATCAGGAACCAAAGGCGACAGAACACATCGACCAAATAATTGCCATGGTAAAAGCCTTGATTGAACAACAACATGCCTATGTGGGAGCTAATAAAGATGTTTATTTTGATGTCAGTTCATTTAATGACTATGGAAAACTCTCTGGTAAGAACATTGATGAGTTGAGGGCAGGGGAGCGCGTCGAGGTGCAAGAAGAAAAAGACGATCCGCTCGACTTTGTTTTATGGAAAGCGGCAAAACCGGATGAACCCAGTTGGCCCTCGCCCTGGGGCGATGGCCGGCCAGGCTGGCATATCGAATGTTCCGCGATGTCAACGCATTGTCTAGGCAATCATTTTGATATTCATGGCGGTGGTCAGGATCTTCAATTTCCACACCACGAAAATGAGATTGCGCAATCGGTTTGTTCTACAAGAGACAAATTTGCAAATGTGTGGATACATAATGGCTTTGTCAGGGTTGATGAAGAAAAGATGTCAAAATCACTTGGAAATTTTTTTACGGTAAGGGAAGTATTAAAAAAATATCAACCTGAAGTGCTACGCTTCTTTATTCTCTCAAGTCATTATCGTAGTCCCTTAAATTATTCGACAGATAACCTTGATGAAGCCAGGGCTGCTCTAAATCGCTTGTATACGGCATTAAGAGATGCTTCGGTCGATACTGATACTAAAGCAGATAAAGCGCTTATTGAAAAGTTTAATTCCTGCATGGACGATGACTTTAATACGCCGAATGCCATTGCGTTATTGCATGAAGTTGCAAAAGACCTAAATAAAATCCCTGATAAGACTTCTACAGCATCGATTACACTTGCAACAACGTTGAAGCATCTGGGGGATGTACTTGGTCTTCTACAAGGTGACCCACAAGCCTTCTTACAAGCTAAAACGAGTACAGATGAAAGTGATCTCGATGAAGAAGCAATCCAGAAAATGATTGATGATCGCCAACAAGCGAAACAAGAAAAGGATTTTGGAAAGGCAGATCAAATTCGTGATCAACTTACTGCAATGGGAATAGCGCTTGAAGATACATCTCAAGGAACAATTTGGCGTCGTAACTAGTTGATTTAAAAGTTTTTAAAGAAAATTGACGCAATTATATGGGACGCGTATTATCGCACGTCCTGTTGAGGCTGGAGATACAGGTAATCGGGGCATAGCGCAGTCTGGTAGCGCATCTGCTTTGGGAGCAGAGGGTCGGGGGTTCGAATCCCTCTGCCCCGACCAATCAAAAACAAAGGCGTTATTTATAACGCCTTTGTTTTTAGTTTTATAATTAGTTTTGATGCGCCTGTAGCTCAACCGGATAGAGCACCGGCCTTCTAAGCCGGGGGTTAGAGGTTCGAGTCCTCTCAGGCGCGCCAATTATTGGTAAAAAGTTTATGGTGACTGTAGCTCAGTTGGGTGAGTGATGACCGAAAGCGAAGCTTTCGCAGTATCACGAACGCGAGTCAAGGAAGACGAGCTGGTAGCCCCCACCATGGATGGATTAAGCTACGTAGGTAATTTGAAAGTCAATGGTGACTGTAGCTCAGTTGGTAGAGCCCCGGTTTGTGGTACCGGTCGTCGTGGGTTCGAGTCCCATCAGTCACCCCATTAAATTAACACGTTCTATTTTGATCAATATGGGCCGTTAGCTCAGCTGGCAGAGCAGGGGACTCTTAATCCCAAGGTCATAGGTTCGATCCCTATACGGCCCACCATTTTCTAACATTTAAGTAAATTTAGTATTTTTTGAATTAGTTCATCGAACCTATGGGATTAAATATTTGGTCATAGGTTGACAAAAGCCAGCAGAAAAATGCTCCTGCATTTTCTGCACTTCCTACGTCCATGTAGGTCGTCCCTGGCTTTCACCCTGTGGGCGGCTGCGCCGTCCAAAATTGTTCCAGACAATTTTGTCGATCCCTATACGATATACATGGATGTGTGAGTGTCACGGTGTCAGGAAGACAAAGAGTGACCGATGCACATGGATGTGCGAGTGTCGCGATAGGCAGGATGCCGATAGCGACCGGCCCACCATTCTCACTAAAGTGAAATTATCCTAATGCATGATAATTTTTTAACCGTTTATAATATTTATGTTAGTTTTAAATAAATCTTGAGATTAAATTAGTAAATATATAATTTTAATGACTTCGTCATTTAATAAATTTAGAATCTAGACTTAGTCTAAACATACGTTTATGGATGTTGGTTAAAAAACGTATATAAAAACTATAATTTTATATGCAAAAGGAAATTGCACATTGAATGAGGCAATTTTCTAATAAGTATGGGTAAACAAACTGTTTTAGTTGCAGATGACGATCGAACAACACGATCAATCATAACCAGTATTCTTGAATCTAAAGGCTATATAGTTACCACAGCAGATCGTGGTGAAAAGTGTCTCTTTCTTGCCCTGGAAAATACCTATGATGCAGTATTGATCGATATCAATATGCCGGGCTTAAGTGGAATTGATCTTTGTCGACGGTTGCGTGAAATAGATCGTTACAAAATGATTCCAATTATTGTTGTGACGACCATGCATGAAGAGTTTGTTCTAACTGAGGCGTTTTCTGTCGGTGCCAGTGATTTTATTTCTAAACCGGTGAATCCAACAGTTCTTGCTGCAAGACTGAAAAGCCATATTGATAAAAAGCACTATTACGATGAACTGGAACAGGCAAGACAATACCTTAATCGTTATATTTCCTCGCGCACTCAACGTATGGTAGAAGCCTACTCGGTTACAGGCTTATTACCGACACCCGAATTTCATGAGGTTAGTATTATGTTTACTGACATCCGGGGGTTTACCAGTTTGAGCCACAATACTGAACCGGAAGAATTGTTTTTTCGTGTGAGTAAAGAATTAGGAAAACAGGTGGATCTGGTCTATGAGTTTAATGGTTATATTGATAAGTTTGGTGGCGATGGTTTGATGGCAATATTTGATGGAGAAGATGCGGTAAAAAATTCCTGTCAGTGTGCCTGGCAGGTCATTAATACAAAAATTTCTGATCCTTTTCTTAAAAATCAGGAACAACTACCGATCGGAATAGGGATACATCATGGGTCGGTCATCATTGGCAATATCGGTTCAGAAGAACACCTGGATTATTCGGCTTTGGGTGAGACAGTTAATCTTGCTGCACGTCTATGTGCTAATGCAGAGTCGAGACAAATTGAAGTAAGTCAGGCGGTAGCCGAGAAACTAAAGAATAATCCCGAATTTAAATTCTCGAAACCGGAGCAATTTGAGATTAAAGGGTTTGATAAACCTGTACCGGTTCAAAAATTACTCTCGGTTTCGATAGACAATAAATCCTATAATTGAAAATTTAATTATCTGAATTATCTTGACATTGGAATATAATGGAGTATCAGGAACATATAATAAATCATCTGTCTAACTAGTATGACTGATATACATATGAGAAGAATCCTAAATTTAGTTTTGGCATGTTTGTTATTTTTTTCATCCGTTTCTATTTTTGCGGATGAAAAACCAACGGATGTTAGTGTCAAGCCGATTGATGGAGAGTTACTTTTACCTGATGATTATAAAAATGCTGAAGAAAAAAAATGTCTTACGGTATGTGAACGTTGGGGTGAAGATTGTATAATCAACCCTAGAACGGGTAGCCGTAAATGCAGAAGAGTGTGTAAGTCTTTTGCTGAAGAATGTTTCTAGATTAATGCTGTACTGAAACCCGCCTGTATTTTCTGAATAATTAGAATCAATTATTAATTACCTTGGTATTGATACTTTATTGAGTATTACAGGAATAATTTGTGTTTAATATTTATTGGTTTTTTACATAAATTTATAATAGGAACGGTTTTTCAATAATTAACAGCTTGATAATTTTGATATTGCGAAAGTGGCGGAATTGGTAGACGCGCTGGATTTAGGTTCCAGTGGGGTATCCCGTGAGAGTTCGAGTCTCTCCTTTCGCACCATTAATTAAATGATTGAAATTATTAACATTTTGAGGTTTAAATAGGATGCAGGTATCAGTCGAAACGACAGGTAAATTGGAACGTAAGGTGCGCGTAGAATTACCCGAGGAAAAGGTAAGTACGGAGGTCAACAATCGTCTACAAAATCTGACAAAGACAACCAGGGTACAGGGATTTAGACCTGGCAAAGTGCCATTAAAAGTGATTAAAGGTCGTTATGGAACACAGGTTAGGAAGGAGGTTGTTGGAGAACTTGTACAATCCAGTTTTTATGAGGCGATTAACCAGGAAAATCTAAAACCTGCAGGACCACCCAAGATCGATGATATTGCCGATGAGGCGGGATCGGATCTTTCTTACACAGCGACATTTGAAATTTATCCCGAGGTTACATTGAAACCGATGGATAGTATCAAGTTGGAAAAGCCTGTTTGCACAGTGACTGATGATGATATCTCGAAAATGATAGATATCTTACGTAAACAGAGAAGAGAATTAAAACCAGTCGATAGAGCAGCGCAAGTTAATGATATTATTGACATTAATTTTGAAGGTTTTATCGATGGAGAAGCTTTTGAAGGAGGCAAAGCAGAGAATTATCAGTTGGAACTTGGTTCAAAAAGCTTTATAGAGGGTTTTGAAGATGGGCTAATTGGCAAAGGAACCGATGAAGATGTGACATTAAACCTAACTTTCCCGGATGATTATGGAAATGAACAATTAAAAGGAAAGCCGGTTAAATTTAAGGTAAAGATCAATACAGTTAATGAAGCAGTTTTACCTGAAGTTAACGCAAGTTTTATGGAAGCTTTCGGCGTGAAGGATGGTAATGAAGAGACATTTCGAAGTGAATTAAGACGGAATATGGAGCGTGAAGTTGAAGCAACACTCCGGCGTCAGCTAAAAACCCTCGTTTTAGATAAATTGCATGAAGAAAACACTGTGGAATTACCACAGTCCATGGTTGCAAACGAGCGTCATCGTGTTCAACATGACCTCGAGAATAACCTTAAACAACAAGGACTTGATGGCAGCGCGATAGCCAAGGCTGACCCTTCTGTTTTTAATGAACAGGCGGAAAAACGCGTTTCTCTGCAACTTATTGTTGCCGAGATTATTAAACAGAATGAATTAAAGGCTGAACCCGCTAAAGTCAGGGAAATGATTGAAAACGCTGCAGCCGGCTATGAAGACCCCAGTGCGGTAATAAATTGGTACTATTCTGATCAGAAAAACCTGGCAGAAATGGAAGCACTGGCCCTGGAAGAGGACGTGATTGATTGGGTATTGGCAAATGCAAATGTGACAGAAAAAGCCTGTACGTTTGACGAAGTAATGAATAAAGGGCAGACTGCTACCTAAAGAAATAGACGCTTTTTTCCGATAAAGATGACTATGAATAATAAAGAAATACAAGCACTTAACCTAGTGCCAATGGTGGTCGAACAGACTTCACGGGGTGAGCGTGCCTATGATATCTATTCGCGACTTCTGAAAGAACGGGTCATTTTTTTGGTAGGTCCAGTGGAAGATAATGTGGCAAATCTGATTGTAGCCCAACTGCTCTACCTTGAATCGGAAAACCCTGATAAAGACATCCATTTTTATATCAATTCTCCAGGTGGATCTGTGACTGCCGGATTAGCTATTTACGACACCATGCAATTTATTAAACCAGGTGTCAGTACCATGTGTGTTGGCCAGGCTGCCAGTATGGGGGCTTTACTATTAGCAGGTGGAGGCAAAGGCAAACGTTATTGCTTGCCACATTCAAGAGTCATGATCCATCAACCATTGGGTGGCTTTCAGGGACAGGCAACCGATATTGATATTCATGCCCGGGAAATTTTACAAGCACGAGAACGTCTAAATCAGATATTGGCCAATCATACGGGGCAATCTATTGATACCATACAAAAAGATACCGAGCGTGATAATTTTATGAGTGCGGATGCTGCGAGAGATTATGGTTTGATAGATGCCGTTCTTGAGAAACGGAGTCTATTACCTGAAGAAGATGAGCAAGAAACTGGACAAGAATCAGAATAGTGTGTTTTATTTTGTATAAATCAATGTCTGGAGCAAGCTATGACCGATAGAAAACAGGGTAAAAATGGCGATGGTGACCGACTCCTATATTGCTCATTCTGTGGAAAGAGCCAACATGAAGTCAGGAAACTTATTGCTGGTCCTTCTGTTTTTATCTGTGATGAATGCGTTGAGTTATGCAACGATATTATTCGCGAAGAGATCCAGGAAAAATCTGTTGCAGGCGCAGGTGCAGCATTACCCACGCCACATGAGATTAATAAGATATTAAACGAATATGTTATTGGTCAGGATAAGGCCAAGAAAATATTATCGGTTGCTGTATACAATCATTACAAGCGTCTTGAACAAGGTATAAAAAAATCTGAAGTAGAACTCGCTAAAAGCAATGTATTATTAATTGGGCCGACGGGTAGTGGTAAAACATTACTGGCCGAGACACTTGCACGACTCTTAAACGTACCTTTTACCATAGCCGATGCAACGACATTAACCGAGGCGGGTTATGTTGGTGAAGATGTCGAAAACATTATCCAAAAACTATTACAAAAGTGCGATTATGATGTTGATAAGGCGCAAACGGGAATCGTTTATATTGATGAAATCGATAAGATTTCCAGAAAATCAGACAATCCTTCTATCACTCGTGATGTTTCAGGCGAAGGGGTTCAACAGGCATTATTGAAATTAATCGAAGGAACCATTGCTTCAGTTCCACCACAGGGTGGGCGTAAACACCCGCAACAGGAATTCTTGCAGGTTAATACTGCCAATATTTTATTTATCTGTGGAGGTGCTTTTGCCGGACTGGACAGGATCATCCGTGAACGATCAGAAAAAGGTGGTATCGGTTTTTCTGCAGAGGTTAAAAGCAAAGATGATCGTAAGAGCATGAGCGAGATTTTGCATTCTGTTGAACCTGAGGATTTAATAAAATACGGATTAATCCCCGAGTTTGTTGGACGTCTTCCGGTGGCAGCAACACTTGATGAGTTAGATGAGGATCAATTAGTTCAAATTTTACTCGAACCCAAGAACGCAATTACCAAACAATATGTTCGATTATTTGATATGGAGGGCTGCGAACTTGAGTTTCGTGAAGATGCCTTAAGGGCAGTTGCCAAAAAGTCAATGGAACGTAAGACCGGTGCAAGGGGTCTGCGTTCTATCATGGAAAATGTCTTACTGGATACCATGTATGATTTACCCTCAATGGATGATGTGACAAAGGTAGTTATAGATGAAGGTGTTATTAATGGTGAATCTGAGCCATTAATCATCTATGAGGGTCCAGAAATGTCTAAAGTAGCATCAGATTGAAAAAATACGTTAATTGTATTTGTTGTAGGAAAATAGTTTTTTTTGTAAATGCTATTGAATACAGGATAGTCTGACACCATATATAGATACTATCTATGTATTATCCAATTCATAAACAGATTTCTAACTGGCAGGATACTTGATGACTGAAGACACATTTACATTCCCCGTTTTACCATTACGTGATGTGGTGGTTTATCCGCACATGGTTATTCCGTTGTTTGTAGGCCGGGAAAAATCCATTAAAGCACTCGACAGGGCTATGGAAGGTAATAAACAAATATTACTGGTTGCGCAAAAGAGTGCTGCTGAAGATGAACCGGGACAGGATGAAACTTATGATATAGGCACTCTGGCAAATATTCTGCAGTTATTAAAATTACCAGATGGAACAATAAAAGTTCTCGTTGAAGGTTCTGCCCGTGCCGGAATTAAAAGTTATTTTGAATCCGATGGAATGTTTGTCGCTGATGTAGAGTTACTCGAGCCGGGTGTAATAGATGAACAGGAAATGGATGTACATGCCCGTTCTGCCATGAACCAGTTTGAGCAATATGTAAAACTGAATAAAAAAGTCCCGCCCGAAATAATTTCTTCTTTGGCCAGTATAGACGACGCCAGCCGTCTGGCTGATACCATTGCAGCACATATGTCGATAAAAATAGAAGAAAAACAAAATGTTCTGGAAATTATCGATATCAAGGAACGGCTTGAACATTTAATCCACTTGATGGAATCCGAGATTGATCTTCTACAAGTAGAGAAACGTATTCGCGGCAGGGTCAAATCGCAAATGGAAAAAAGCCAGCGAGAGTATTACCTGAATGAGCAAATGAAGGCGATACAAAAAGAATTAGGTGAAATGGAAGATGTCCCGAATGAGATCGACGATCTGGCCGATAAAATTGAAAAAGTGGGTATGCATAAGGAAGCAAAGGAAAAAGCTGAATCAGAATTAAATAAACTGAAAATGATGTCGCCGATGTCTGCTGAAGCTACAGTCGTAAGAAACTATATCGATTGGCTTATCAGCGTTCCCTGGAAAAAACGCAGTAAAGTTTCGCAAGATATAGTGAAAGCAGAAGAGATACTTGAAGAAGATCATTATGGTCTTGATAAGGTTAAAGAACGAATCCTGGAATATCTCGCAGTACAACAACGTGTGAAAAAAATGAAAGGTCCGATATTATGTTTGGTTGGGCCTCCGGGTGTAGGTAAAACTTCATTAGGTCGTTCCATTGCAAGAGCAACCAGTCGTAAATTTGTACGAATGTCGCTGGGTGGGGTTCGTGATGAAGCAGAAATTCGTGGACACCGTCGCACCTATATTGGATCAATGCCAGGGAAAATTGTCCAGGGCATGTCAAAAGTAGGAAAGAAAAACCCGCTTTTTCTATTAGATGAAATTGATAAAATGGCAATGGATTTTCGTGGTGATCCTGCATCAGCATTACTGGAAGTCCTTGACCCTGAACAAAATAATAACTTTAACGATCATTATCTGGAAGTGGATTATGATTTATCAGAAGTTATGTTTGTGACGACAGCAAATAGCCTGAATATACCTCCACCGTTACTGGATCGAATGGAAGTTATTCGATTGTCAGGTTATACCGAGGACGAAAAAGTTAATATTGCTAAACGTTATCTTATTCCTAAACAATTAGAACGAAATGGACTGAAGGATGATGAGATAAAAATCCGGGATGCTGTTATCAGGGATATTATCCGTTATTACACGCGTGAGGCCGGTGTACGTAATCTGGAACGTGAAATTGCAAATATCTGTCGAAAGATCGTCAAGCAAATTTTACTTAAACCGACTGATAAGAGTGTCATTGTTACATCTAAAAAATTGGGAGAGTTACTTGGCGTCAAACGGTTCCGTTATGGGAAAGCAGAAGATGAAAACCGCATTGGCCAGGTAACAGGTCTGGCCTGGACAGAGGTCGGAGGCGAATTGCTTACGATTGAAGCGGCGATTGTCGATGGCAAGGGAAAAATTACACGTACTGGTAAGTTAGGTGACGTAATGAAAGAATCAATCGAGGCCGCGATGACTGTCGTTAGAAGCCGAAGCAAAGTTCTGGGAATAGAACCAGAATTTTACAAAGAACATGATTTTCATATCCATGTGCCTGAAGGGGCCACGCCAAAGGACGGGCCAAGTGCGGGTGTTGGGATGTGTACGGCACTTGTTTCTGCGTTATGTGAGATCCCGGTCCGTTCAGATGTTGCAATGACCGGAGAAATTACATTAAGAGGAGAAGTTTTACCGATTGGTGGACTAAAAGAAAAACTCCTGGCAGCACTTCGTGGCGGAATTGAAACGGTTCTAATTCCGCATGAAAATGATCGAGAATTAGCGGAGATACCGAAGAATATTAAACAGAATCTTGATATAAAACCGGTCCGTTGGATAGATGAAGTGCTTGAAGTTGCATTAGAACAAATTCCAAAACCAATTACCAAAAGTAAGAAAGAATCTGATATAGTTAAATCGGATGAGGTCCGGGGCGAGAAAGAAAAAGATTTAATCAGGCCGCATTAATTTTTTACTGAATATTTCTATTTCTTTGAAACCATTGCTTGACGCGCATTTCAGCACTTGGTATAAATCCATCGCTATTAATTATGCAGATTAGTCAATCCAAGATTACCTCTCCAGTCTTTTATTAACTGTTCTAGAGGCTATTAATTTAACAAGGGGAAATTTTATTATGAATAAAGCTGAACTTATCGATGCTGTTGCAGACAGTGCTGATCTTTCCAAAGCTGCAGCAGGAAGAGCATTGGATGCCGCAATTGAAACAATAACAAAAGCCCTTAAGAAGGGAGACACAGTTACTTTAGTTGGATTTGGCACATTTTCAGTTCGTAAACGTAGTGCACGTACTGGAAGGAATCCAAGAACCGGTGAAGCAATTAAAATTAAGGCATCAAAAGTACCAGGCTTTAAGGCTGGAAAAGCACTCAAGGATGCCATAAACTAGCGCGCCTCCTTGGGGTGCTTAGCTCAGTTGGGAGAGCGACGCCCTTACAAGGCGTAGGTCGGGGGTTCGAACCCCTCAGCACCCACCAGAACTCATACCCGGAGTGGTAGTTCAGTTGGTTAGAATACCGGCCTGTCACGCCGGGGGTCGCGGGTTCGAGTCCCGGCCACTCCGCCAACTATAAATTAGAAAGCGGGCGTATCCTTTATAGATACGCCCGTATTTAATTGCAAAATAAGAAAGTTTTAAATTAGTAATTACATATGTTAACTACGATTAGAGACAAAGCTACAGGTTGGGTTGCCGGAATAATTGTCGGCGCACTTATAATTTCTTTTGCCTTTTGGGGTGTCAGTTTTTATTTTGGACAGGGTAGTGATGTCAATGTTGCTTCAGTTAATGGTACGGATATTAAATTACAAACCTATCAACGTTCTTTTTACAATATACGAAAGCAAATGCAATCTATTTTTGGAGATGATCTTTCGGCTGAAGAAGATGAAGTAATAAAAGATCAAACAATTCAAAAATTAATTAATACTGAAATTATTAACCAATTTGTTATGGACAGTGGTTTACGTGTTACTGATGCCAGGGTTATTGAAACAATAAAGAACCTGGAATTATTTAAGGATGAAGATGGTTTTGACCGAACAAAATATGAACGTGGTATAAACAGTTTGGGCATGGATCCGGTTTTCTTTGAAGCACAACTGCGTATGGATTTATTATCTGAACAGTTACAAGCGGGCCTTGCAGAAAGTGTTTTTGTTATCGACACGGAATTAAATGGTGTTATCCGTTTGAAACTCCAGTCACGGGATATCAGTTATACGATTCTGGAAGTAGATAATTACATTGAAGATGGCGAGATTGATGAAGCTGATATTGAGTCATTTTATAAAGCAAATCCACAAGATTATGCCGAGCCTGAAAAAGTAAAAATCGCCTATCTTGAACTTGATGTTGACGAAATGGCAAAAGACATTGAGGCCAATGAAGAGGAGTTACGCACTTATTATCAGGACAATAAGGAAAAATACGATGTCACTGAACAACGTTCAGTTACCAAGTTATTTGTAAAGACGGGTGAAGAAGCAACAGAAGATGATAAAACCAAAGCGAAGACAACCATTGATTCTGCAATGAAATTGGCTGAAGAAGGAAAAGATTTTGAAGAAATAATAGAAACCTTTAACAAAGACGGGAAAGGTTTGCTGGAGTTTAGTGAACATGCTTTTATGGCAAAAGGAATTTTGGAAAAGGAAGTTGATGAATTTCTTTTTAATTCAGATGAAGATGCAATTAGTGGAATAATTGAAACCAAGAAGGGCTTTAATATCGTCAAGGTTGGTGAGATTCGTGGCGGACCAAAAAATATCTATGAAAATTCTGCCGAACAGGTTGAAAAAGATTACAAATACTCACAGGCTGAATTACAATATTTTGAATTAGCAGATCAATTGACAACTTTGGCTTATGAACACTCGGATAATCTGGAGATTGCTGCTGAAGCAATTGATCATAAGATTGTAGAAACTGATTATTTTAGTCGTGATCAGGAATTAGACGGTGTCTTGGCTAATCCCGCGATAATTTCCAACAGTTTTAATCCCGAATTAATCAGTTCTCAACAGAATAGTGATGCTATTGAATTATCCGACAATCATATTGTTGTGCTTAGAGTTTTGGAGCATAAAGTTGCTACCACAAAACCTTTAAATGAAGTAAGAGACCAGGTTATATCTGATATAAGGGACAAAAATGCGAAAGCACATGTAAAGCAAATAGGGGATGCAATAGTTGAAAAATTGAATTCAGGTTCTTCAACAGATGATGTTGCCAGCGAATACAATGTTGAATGGTCATTTGCTGAAAAAGTTAATCGCAATGATGTAAATGTTAATAGGGCGGTGTTACGAGAGGCATTTCGCCTGGGTAAGTCAGATGGCCAGTCTGCCTTGATCTCAGGTCAGGTTTTAGGAAGTGGCGATTATGCTGTTGTTATGGTTACGGCAGAATATGATGGTCAACTTGATAATGAAGATAAAGGGGTAGAAAATGCAACCGATCTGGAACTACGCCGTGCTCGCAGTAGTTATGAATGGGAAGCATTTCTAAATAACGCAAGGGATAGTGCGGATGTCAGTATTTACGAAGATAATATATAACGAATTAATTATCATTTTTTGGTAGGAAAGGTTCAATAACAGCTGCTCCTACACTATCTCCCCAGACATTAACGGTTGTTCTAAAACGATCTAACAGCCAGTCTACCGCTAATATCAGACCAATACCCTCAACCGGTAGATTCACAGCACTTAGCACTATCAACATTGTTACCAAACCTGCTTGTGGTATACCAGCTGCCCCGATTGCCGCTAAAGTTGCCGTAATAAAAATAATTATCTGCTCCGTGATGCCCATAGAATGGGCATAAGCCTGGGCAATAAACATTACTGCCACTGATTCATACAATGCCGTCCCGTCCATATTGATTGTTGCACCAATCGGTAATACAAATTTTACAGATCGTTTATCTACCCCGGCCTCAATAGCACATTCCATAGTCAATGGCAGGGTAGCGGATGAACTTGCTGTACCGAATGCAGTAAATAGCGCGCGTAATAACTTGGTTAAATAGGCTCGCCCACGTTTGGTAAATACAATCAGAACAATAAAAAGTAATATGAAATGGATAGCTAATCCGAGAATAACAGTAAAAAAATAGCTCCCAACAGCAATAAGTTCACTTTTTATTGCTGTCCCACCACCTGCTTTTCCGAATTGTCCGGCAATCAGGGCGAAAATACCTATTGGAGCAAAATACATGACCCATATTACAAGTTTCATCATCACTTCGTTCAGGCCATCAAAAAACTGGATAATAGTCCTGTTTTTTTCACCAATGGTGGTCAATGCGGCTGCAAACAATAAACAAAAAACAATCAGTGGAAGGAGTTGCGTATTAGCTGCAGCAGTAATAATGTTTGGTGTAATTAATGACTTTATAATATCAACAATGCCGGTATTACCTTTACTCGATACTGATTCAGGAACTTTATCGCTAAGTTGTTCAACACCAACACCTGGCTGAATAAGGTTTACAACAACCAGTCCAATAAAGACAGCAGAGGCTGTGGTTAACGCATAATAAAGAATAGTAAAACCACCAACCTTACCAAGTTTACGAATATCGCCTAATGAAGTAACACCGCTAATAACCGCAGCAACAATCAAGGGGATGATCATCATCTTTAATGCATCAAGGAATAAATCACCAATCCAGGCAACAGATAGCATGGCAGGTCCAAATAACCAGCCGCAGACTATGCCTGCGATAGCACCAAGCAGGATCCCGATAACCAGTTTGTTTTCACGAATAGACACGTGCTGGACAATAATTGGTGAATAAAAAGTTATGTAGTACCAATTGAATTGTAACCACAATCAACATAGGTGATTTCACCAGTAACAGCAGAGGCATAATCCGAACATAAAAATGCTGCAACGTTACCGACTTCTTCGATTGTGACGTTTCTTCTTAGTGGCGATGATTTTTCAACCTGATTGAGAAAGTCACGCAGTCCACTAATTCCTGATGCTGCCAAGGTTTTAATAGGGCCTGCAGATATCGCATTGACACGAATACCCTCTGGTCCGAGGCTTGATGCCATGTAGCGGACATTAGCTTCAAGGCTCGCCTTTGCGACGCCCATCACATTGTAGTTGGGCATAGCACGTACTGCACCGATATAGCTTAGTGTCAACATCGCACCATTTCGTCCCTTCATCATTTCTCGTGCAGCGTCGCCCAATGCTGAAAAGCTATAGGAACTGATTTCGTGCGCGGTGAGAAACCCTTCCCGGGTCACATTCTCCAGGTACTCGCCATCCAATTGTTCCTTGGGTGCGAATGCGACTGAATGGACCAAAATGTCCAGACTGTCCCAATAATTGTCGAGGTGATGAAAAACCGACTGAATTTGTTCGTCATCAGCGACATCACAGGGTACAGTGATCTCGGAATTGACTTCTGCAGCAAATTTTTCAACGCGTCCGCGTAATTTGTCATTTTGGTAGGTAAAGGCCAATTCTGCACCTTCACGACGCATTGCTTGAGCAATTCCCCAGGCAATAGAACGATTGCTGGCTACCCCGACTATGAGGGCGCGTTTATTATCAAGTAAACCCATCTAATTTTCCTTCTAATATTGTTATTTGAATCTTTTTATCCTTTTAATATCAAAGTGTACAGAAAAACGCCCATGTTTATAATGTACTTGTGACGACAATACTGATAAAAATAATAAATCGATTCAAGCTGGTTTCCCAAAATATACAGTTTATCCTGATTGGCCTGTTTTTCCTTTGTACTGCATGTGAACAATCGGCATGGAATAACCCCTATCCTGATTCGGATTCCGATAAAAGTATCTATTATGATTCGTTTAGTGAGCGTCCCAAGCATTTGGATCCGGCTTCATCGTATTCTGAAAATGAAGCGGTAATTATCGGGCAAATATATGAACCACCACTACAGTATCACTTTCTTAAACGCCCATATGAATTAATCCCGTTATCAGCAATAGAATTACCGCAAGCTATCTATCTCGATGCAGACGCTAATGAACTTCCCGCTGATGCTGCGAATGAAGATGTTAAGCAGACCATTTATCGAATTTCTATTAAGCCAGGTATTCGTTATCAACCACATCCTGCTTTTGCGAAAAATGACTCTGGAAAATATGTTTACCACAGTTTAGATAAAAATGATTTGCGTGATATTAATGTACTCTCTGATTTTGTTGAATCAGGAACACGAGAACTGGTTGCAGAAGATTTTGTTTATCAAATAAAACGTCTGGTTAAACCCGGTATCCATTCACCGTTAGCTGGTTTTATGTCCAAGTATATAAGTGGCTTGCATGAGCTGGGAAAAAAATTGCAGGCTACTGCAAAAGATAAAAAAGAATTTATTGATCTGCGTGAATATCCGTTTATCGGTGCAGAGGTGATTGATCGTTATACTTATGAAATCAGATTGAATCAAAAGTATCCGCAGTTTATTTACTGGTTATCGATGTATTTTTTTTCACCGGTGCCATGGGAAGTTGATTTGTTTTATTCGCAGCCCGGTATGAAAGAAAAGAATATCACGCTTGATTGGTACCCGGTCGGCACGGGTCCCTATATGTTAACAGCGAATAATCCAAATCGGCATATGATCCTGGAACGAAATCCTAATTATTATGGTGCAAGTTATCCTGAAACAGGAGAGACCAGTGATCAGGAACAAGGATTTTTGGATATGGCAGGACAGACTATGCCGTTTATCGATATGGCCTATTACAGTCTGGAAAAAGAAGCGATACCGGAATGGAATAAGTTTCTTCAAGGGTATTTCGATACGTCAGGTATCCTGTCGGATAGTTTTGATCAGGCGATTCAATTTGGTGATAGTGGTGATCCTGAATTAACGCCTGTAATGAAAGAAAAGGACATAAAGTTACTCACTGCTATCAGACCCTCCACCTATTACATGGGTTTTAATATGAAAGATAAGGTCGTCGGTGGTGATAGTGAAAGAGCGAGACTGTTAAGAAGAGCAATATCCATTGCCGTTGACTATGAAGAATTTATATCGATATTTGCCAATGGACGAGGTATTCCGGCACAGGGACCTTTGCCACCGGGTATATTTGGTTATGTTGAAGGTGAGGCGGGAGTTAACCCTTACGTTTATGATTGGGTAAACGGCAAACCAAAACGTAAATCGATCGAAGATGCAAAACAAACCCTGGCCGAAGCGGGTTATCCTGATGGACGTGATAGTGAAACTGGAGAACCTTTGGTGCTCTATTTTGATACGGTTACTGCAGGGGCAGGAAGCAAATCAGTATTAAATTGGTATCGTAAACAATTTGAAAAGTTAAACATTCAATTTGTTATTCGTGCAACCGATTACAATCGTTTTCAGGAAAAGGTGCGAAAGGGAACCGCACAAATCTATAGCTGGGGCTGGAATGCAGATTATCCTGATCCGGAAAACTTTATGTTCCTGCTCTATGGACCTAATGCCAAGGTCGAAACCAGCGGTGAAAATGCCTCGAATTACCAGAATGCAGAATTTGATGAACTGTTTATAAAAATGAAAGCATTACCGAATGGTCCCAGGAGACAAGAAATCATTGATCAAATGCTGGAAATAGCACGATTTGATTCACCCTGGTTATGGGGATTTCATCCGAAAGCCTATTCGTTGTATCACGCATGGTACGGTAATGCGAAACCGAATCTTATGGCGCGCAATACACTTAAATATAAAACGATTGATGCGAAACTTAGAAAACAAAAACGATTAGAGTGGAACAAGCCTGTCATTATGCCCGTCGTGATCGTACTTGTCTTTCTTCTAATAAGCACGATTCCAGCGATGGTGACTTATCGACGTCGACAACAGGGTAAGGTCTGATGTTTGCCTATATTATTAGAAGAGTTCTCTATGCTATTCCTATATTGATAGGCGTTAATATCATTACCTTTGTTTTATTTTTCGTTGTGAACTCCCCGGATGATATGGCGCGCTTACATCTGGGTGATAAATACGTCACACCTGAAGCTATTGTTAAATGGAAGACGGAAAGAGGTTATGAGAAACCATTGTTCTGGAATAGTGATAAAACGGGACTGGAAAAATTTAGCGATACAATCTTTTTTGATAATTCAGTTAAGTTATTCGCCTTTAATTTCGGGCAATCCGATAGTGGCCGCGATATCGGTTATGACATCCAACAGCGTATGTGGCCAAGTCTTGCCATTGCTGTTCCGGTAATGTTGCTTGGTTTACTGATAAACATCAGTTTTGCCCTACTGGTTGCTTTCTTTCGTGCAACTTATATCGATATCTGGGGCGTTGTTATCTGCGTTATTATGATGTCTATTTCCGGACTGTTTTATATTATTGGCGGCCAGTTTGTTATTAGTAAATTATTACATCTCGTTCCCATATCAGGCTATGACACTGGTCTTGAAGCAATAAAATTTTTGATACTCCCTGTAATTGTCGGAGTTATAGGCGGTATTGGTAGTGGTACACGTTGGTATCGGACGATCTTTCTTGAAGAAATCAATAAAGATTATGTCCGGACGGCACGTGCAAAAGGTTTAACTGAACTGACAGTTCATTACCGGCATGTATTACAAAATGCATTAATCCCGATATTAACCGGTGTTGTTGTCGTATTACCGCTGTTATTTATGGGAAGCCTTATTACAGAATCTTTTTTCAGTATTCCAGGTCTGGGAAGTTATACCATTGATGCGATAAATAGACAGGACTTTGCCATTGTGCGCTCGATGGTATTCCTTGGTTCTGTACTTTACATCATCGGTTTAATTCTGACGGATATTTCATATACGCTTGTTGACCCTCGCGTCAGATTGGAGTCTTAATCATGCCATTTGATTATGTTCTGTTAAAAACTGATGCATTACTTTACGTATTGTTAATCTTTACAGGTTTTTATGTCGTCTATGCCCGTCAAAAAGAACATTTATGTATTCCCTGGCGACAGGTGGCAAGAAACAAGTTAGGCATGATGTCAGCAGTGATACTCAGTTTTTTTCTGAGTATTGCAATATTAGATTCAATTCATTTTCATCCTGCATTGGAAAGAACATCAGATGATGTAGAAATACAATACTCAACTGAAATTATAAGTTTATTTGATGTAATTGTAGAACCGTTACGTACCAGAGTTGAAAAAACTTATTCCGCCCCCTTTGCAACGCATGCCTATAGTAAAGAAACAATAGAACAAGCCAATGGAGAAACGAGACGTGAATATCCCCGTTTGGTCTATGGCGGCTCTCATCTTGAAAATCCTGAAACAGAACGTACTGTTGATATTATTAAATCCAGTATTGTTGGTTTGATAAAAGGCCTGATAGCTTCAGCATTAATTATTAGTTTGTTAATTTTCCGGCAATCAAAACAGGCAAAGATCAGTTTTAAGGAAAGGTTGAGGATTGTATTACAAGCTAAAACAGAAGTTCCCTGGCAGGTTATCTTCGTAACTTTTTGCAGCATGATGATACTTGTCTTTGTTTCTGCAGAGTTATCGCTGAAATACCATATCTTTGGAACAGATAAGGTGGGTATGGATGTTTTTTATCAATCTCTAAAGAGTATTAGAACAGGACTATTAATAGGCACATTGACCACTCTGGTTATGTTACCGTTTGCCTTAATTCTTGGTGTTATGGCAGGCTATTTCAGAGGCTGGGTAGATGATGTTATTCAATATCTTTACACGACTCTAAGTTCAATTCCGGGAGTATTATTAATCGCCGCTGCAGCCTTGATGCTGGAAATCTATATGGCCAAGCATGCTGCTGAATTTACCAGTCTCGCCGCACGTGCTGATTTACGTTTATTGTTCTTATGTATGATATTAGGTATTACCAGTTGGACCGGGTTATGCCGATTATTACGTGGTGAAGCACTCAAGCTGCGTGAAATAGATTATATAGAGGCATCGAAAGCGTTTGGTGTAAGTCATATGACTATCATATTCAGACATATGTTACCGAACGTCATGCATATTGTGATGATATCAGTGGTGATTGATTTCAGTGGTCTGGTATTGGCTGAAGCAGTCCTGACCTACATTAATATCGGTGTTGATCCAAGTATGGAAAGTTGGGGTAATATGATAAACAGTGCCCGTTTGGAACTCGCAAGAGAGCCGGTTGTCTGGTGGTCACTGGCGGCAGCATTTATTTTTATGCTTGGATTGGTATTGTCAGCTAATCTTTTTTCCGATGCTGTCAGAGATGCCTTTGACCCAAGATTGAGTGGGAGCAAGTAAATATGTCTATTGAATTACCAGCAGACAGACAACCTGTAATACGTGTTGTCGCCATGCCCAAAGACACGAATTCCTGTGACAGTATATTTGGTGGCTGGATTCTGTCACAAATCGATATTGCTGCCGCGATACCTGCCTTGGAACGAGCCAGGGGCAGGGTGGCGACCGTTGCAGTAAACTCTGTCGAATTTCATGAACCGGTATTTGTCGGTGATGTGGTCAGTTGTTATGCTGAAGTTATTAAAACAGGTAAAACTTCTATCACCGTAAAAGTAGAAGTCTACGCAGAACGTAATTTTTCTAACAAGGAAGTTGTGAAAGTAACAGAAGCAGAATTAACTTTTGTTGCACTTGATGAGAACCGCAAACCCAGATTAGTACCAGAAGAGTAAATCATGTCTGAAGCATTGATACAAATAAATAATCTGACAACCAGTTTTGGCCATGGAGAAAACCAGGTCAATGTAGTTGATGATATTTCTTTTAAGATAAATCGTGGTGAAACTTTTGTACTGCTCGGTGAATCAGGCAGCGGAAAATCGATAACTGCCTTATCAATTATGCGCCTGCTACCCCCTGCAGCCAGGATAAATTCAGGCCAGGTGATATTAAATGAACAAAATTTGTTTAACCTGCCTGAAAGTAAAATGCGTGATATTCGTGGTGCAAATATCGGCATGATATTTCAGGAACCGCAGACATCGTTAAATCCTGTTTTAACAGCGGGTCAACAGATCAGTGAAACATTATACCGTCATCAAAAGCTGGCTAAAAAAGAATGCGTAAAACGTAGTATCGAATTACTGGATGCTGTTGGTATCCCGGAACCGGATCGCCGTATTAATGAATACCCGCATCAATTTTCCGGTGGGATGAAACAACGTATTATGATCGCAATGGCATTGGCGGGAGAACCGGAATTACTTATTGCCGATGAGCCAACTACTGCATTGGATGTAACTATCCAGGCCCAGGTTCTCGATTTACTGCGGCAATTACAAAAAGACACCGGCATGTCTATTTTGTTTATCACACATGATTTGGGTGTCACTGCACAAATGGCTGACCAGGTTGCAGTGATGAAACAAGGTAAGATAGTTGAAATGAAAGATAAAGCCAGCTTGTTTGCAAAGCCGGAACATCCCTACACATTACAGCTTTTTGATGCGATTCCAGGTTGGGATAAACGTATGGCTGAACAGGATTCAGTTGAATCAAATCGTTCTGAAGAACAACGTATTTTAAAAGTCTCTGATTTAAAAGTTTATTATCCAATACGAAAGGGCATTTTTAAAAAAGTTGTTGGTCATGTAGAAGCTGTTGATAATGTTTCAATTGATGTGCATGCCGGTGAGACAGTAGCCATTGTTGGAGAATCAGGTTCCGGTAAAACTACTATGGGAAAAGGGATTCTGCAATTATTGAAAACGACAGCAGGTACGGTCAGTTTTGAAGGTGAAGATCTGGGCCAGCTTGATACAAAATCATTGAGGAAAAAAAGATCGGATATACAGATTGTTTTTCAAGATCCGTATTCGTCAATGAATCCGCGTATGATGATACGTGATATCTTACAGGAAGGAATGATTGCGCAAGATATCTGCGACACCAGAGAAGAACGAGATAAGTTTACTACTGAACTTTTAGAACAGGTCGGTCTATTACCTGAATATCAATTACGCTATCCCCATGAATTTTCAGGTGGTCAACGGCAACGAATCTGCATTGCACGTGCCCTGGCCGTAAAACCGAAGTTGATTATATGTGATGAACCGACCAGCGCTTTAGATGTGTCTGTACAGGCACAAATATTGGCTTTATTAAGAAAGCTACAAAAAGAATACCAGCTTGGTTACTTGTTTATTACACATAATATTAGTGTTGTTGAATACATCGCCCACTATGTGGCTGTTATGTATGAAGGAAAAATCGTTGAGCAGGGCAGTGTAGAGCAGGTATTGCAGAATCCGCAAAATGATTATACGAGAAAGCTGCTCTCTGCAGTGCCTCGTGTTGATAAGGTAAGCGCATAATTTATATAGTATTTTTAATTGATCTAGATCAATACTTATCAGTTAAGATTTCTTATTATTAATGAATAAATCTTGGGTAATTTGAACGATGATAAAACAATATTTAATACAAGTATTGATTCTTGTTTATATGATTACAATTAGTAGTTATGTAGTCGCAGAATCGGCGGATCAGATCGTTTTTGATACAACTGAAGAAGTATTAAATCGGTTACAGGTTGATAGGAATAAATTGGCAAAGGAACCTGAATATATAAAGACCATTGTTCGTGAATTAATTATTCCCCATATGGATTTTATTACGATGTCAGAACTGGTTTTGGGAAATAGATGGAATGAATTAAATCAGAATAAAAAGGAATGTTTCAGTAACGGGTTTAAAAATCTTCTGGTAGAACGATATGCCTATATTCTATTGAGCTACAAGCAACAAAATATCAGTTATCAATCTGCAAAACCAATAGGTGAAAAAGGAAACGTTTCTATTATGCAGACATTAACACGTGAAGGTGTCAAACCTCTCATTATTGAATACCCAATGCGTCCAGATGCCAATAGCTGGAAAGTGATCGATCTTGTGATAGACGATGTGAGTTTAATACGTAGTTACAGGAAAATGTTTACTAAAGAGATTAAACATACAGGCCTGGAAAACTTTGTTGGTAGTTTTCAGGAATGTAATTAATAGTAAACCATAAAACTTTCAAAAATATCTTATAAACTGATTAATTGTGAAATTATTCACTTGCTATAATCATTTTATACTTGGAAATCCTCGTAAAGTAATTTTTTCCTTTATAGTTCTGTTAATTCTTTCAATCTATTATTCTTTTAACTTTGAGCTTGATGCTTCTGGTGAATCTTTGGTTTTGGAGAATGATCAAAGTCTAAATTATTATCGTGAAATCAGCCAACGCTATGCTTCAGATGATTTTGTCATAATCACATATAAACCGGAGGGCAAACTTTTTTCTAAAGGGTCGTTGGATGTTATTCGTTCAATAAGAGATGCGCTGCTTAAGCTTGAAAATATTGCATCAGTAAACTCGATCCTGGATGTGCCTATCGTTTATGAATCGGAATTGAAGTTGTCAGAATTAACAGGTGACTTAATGACCCTGTCAGAAGGTAATGTAGGTTTTGATATGGCGGGCAGGGAATTCAGTTCAAATCCACTCTATCGCGAACTATTAGTTAGTAAGGAGGGTAAAACAACAGCAATCCAGGCACTGTTTAAACGGGATGAAGAATATTATAACTACATTAATCAAAGACAACGGTTACAGTCCAAAAAAATAAAATTAACAGAAGATGAAAGGAAGACTCTTGCATGGTTAAACGACGCAATTAAAGAAAAAAATAAATTCCTGTCCAGGCAGCGGGAACAGGATATTACTGAAATCAGAAAAATACTAGAACGACACAGGGTTAAAGGAGATATACATTTGGGTGGAGTGCCCATGATTGTCGTTGATATGATCCAGTTTATTCGACATGACCTTGTTGTTTTTGGTGCTTGCGTCTTTTTATTCCTGGTTTTTATTTTAACTATCTTTTTTTATCAATTACGTTGGGTGTTATTGCCGATGTTAATTTGTATGACGAGTGGCCTGGTAACAATAGGCTTCCTTGGTTATGCAGGTTGGGCGATTACGGTTATATCGTCTAATTTTCTGTCCATACTCTTGATCATAACCTTGTCGTTGACGATTCATCTAATTGTTCGTTACCGGGATTTACAACAACTTAATCCTGAATTGGGTCATATAGAGCTGGTTAGAATGACTACTTCATCTATGGCTCGGCCCTGTTTTTATACTATTGTAACAACGGCAGTTGCATTTGCATCGTTGGTTGTCAGCGAAATCCGCCCAGTGATTGATTTTGGCTGGATCATGGTGATCGGATTGTGTATCGCGTTTATAAGTAGTTTTACCTTGATGCCAGCAATACTTATGCTAATGGATGATGTGGATCTGTCTCGAAGGCTTAATATTGCTCGAAAAATAACATTGGGATTGGCCAGGCTTGTTCATAATTGGCCCGTAGTTATTATCCTGGCAGCTCTTTTTATTCTTGGTGCTATTGGTTTTGGTATTAATTATCTAAAAGTTGAAAATCGTTTTATAAACAATTTTAAATCTGATACTGAAATCTATCAGGGTATGAAAATAATTGATCATGAACTGGGTGGTACGATGCCAATGGATATTATTATTGATCCTGATAGGCAGTTTAATGAAGTTAAAAAAGAACTGGCTACAGAAGACAATGAACTGGATGAATTATTTTTCGATGATATGGAGACTGCACCAGCACTCAGCTATTGGTTAAATCCTATAATGTTGGAGAAAGCGAAACAGGTTCATAATCATCTCGAATCATATCCGGTAGTTGGTAAGGTAACATCAATTGTTTCATCATTAGCTATTGTCGAAAAACTGAATGGTGCTCCTTTTGATGAATTTGAATTGGCATTGTTGAGAAAGCGTATACCTGAGTCTATATCAGGTGATCTTGTTAAACCCTATCTCTCGGATGATTCCAACCAGATCAGGTTTAACCTGAGAGTGATTGAATCTGATCCTGAGCTTAACAGAAAAGTATTATTAGAAGATATTCACAGTTTCTTGATTAATGATATGCAATTTGAAGAAGGGCAGGTTCACCTGACAGGAATGATGGTGCTTTATAACAATATGTTACAAAGCCTGTTTCGTTCACAGATACTAACCATCGGGGCAGTATTCGCTGCTATCCTGTTTATGTTCATCATACTTTTTAGAAATATTCAGTTAGCTTTAATTGCAATTATCCCCAATATTTTTTCTGCAGTACTAATCCTTGGAACAATGGGATGGTTAAATATCCCGTTGGATATGATGACGATAACCATTGCTGCAATAACAATCGGTATATCAGTTGATGATACAATCCATTATATCCATAGATTTCAACATGAATATCCTGTTGATAAGAATTACGAAGAAGCAATTAATCGATGTCATGGTGGTATCGGTAAAGCTATCTACTATACCTCTATTGCCATATTCTTTGGTTTCGCAATGCTTTCATTTTCCAATTTTATTCCAACTATCTATTTTGGACTATTAACAGGATTTGCCATGATAGTGGCCCTGATAGGAGATTTATTATTATTGCCTTCAATAATATTGATCATAAAGCCAAAAGTTTAAGTATGATTACAGCAATCTATGGATAGAGAATCTGTATCTCTTAAACGCAGTTTGTCTTTTCAACTGGTCGTTTATTATGGTTTAGGTAATATTGTTGGAGCAGGTGTTTACGTATTAATCGGTAAGGTTGCGAGTCATGCCGGTATCTTTACGCCGTTATCTTTTCTTATTGCATCATTAGTTGCTACTTTGACAGCTTTTACTTATGCCGAGCTTTCTGCCAGATATCCATTAAGTGCTGGCGAATCGATCTACTTACAACGCGGATTCAATATCACACAATTATCATTACTGGTAGGATTACTTATTGTATTGGCAGGTATTGTATCTGCATCAACTATCGTAAGAGGGTTTGTTGGTTATATCCAGGTATTGATTGATATTCCAGCTGAAATAATAATCTTTAGTCTGGTTGTATTACTCGGGAGCGTGGCTGCATGGGGGATTACCGAGTCTGTACGTATCGCCGCCTTTTTCACTTTTTTGGCAATAGTTGGCTTGTTAATAATTATTTTTGTTGCTGCTCCAAAGTTACTTACACAATCTATAGCGTTTCCTGAACTGACATCTTTTCCGGATGTAGCAGTGTTACAGGGTATTTTCGTTGGTGCGTTCCTGGCTTTTTATGCCTTTATAGGGTTTGAAGATATGGTCAATGTGGCTGAGGAAGTTAAAAATCCTGTCGTAATGATGCCTAGAGCTATTATCCTTGCCTTGCTAATTGCAACCTTGCTGTATTTTTTGATCGCAACTACAAGTGTATTGATTGTATCACCCGCTGAACTTGCATTATCAGATGCGCCGCTTGCTATGGTGTATGAACACGCAACGGGAAATAAACCAATTTTCATTAGTATCATAGGGATGTTTGCAATAGTAAATGGCGCACTCATTCAGATTATTATGGCGACACGTGTATTTTATGGTTTAAGTCGACAAGGCTGGTTACCTGAAATATTGGGTCGGGTTCATTCTCGTACCCGTACTCCCTTATATTCAACCTTTATAGTTACACTGATGATTTTGATAATGGCGATGTGGTTACCAACAGAAACTCTGGCTAAAGTGACCAGCTTTCTTCTTTTCATTGTTTTTGCTTTGGTAAATCTGGCCTTATGGCGTATTAAATATCGGGAAGAGAGTCATCCAATGAATATAATTAATATCCCTATCTGGGTACCTGTAGGGGGTGCGGCCACTTCATTATTCTTTGTAACTTTTCAATTATTGATTGAATTGAAATTGATCAACTAGCTGACAGGTTCGCGCATTGTGACAAATTCTTCAGCCGTTGTTGGATGTATACCAATTGTTGAATCAAATTCTTTTTTTGTTGCGCCTGCTTTGATGGCGATCCCGATTCCCTGAATAATTTCACCTGCGTCAGGTCCTAACATATGGGCACCAATGACCCGATCTGTTTGCTTGTCAACGATTAATTTCATAAATACTTTTTCATCAATATCAGACAGGGATAATTTCATTGGTCGAAAGGATGATTTATAGATGTCGATATCTGAGTATTGTTCTCGTGCTTCTTCTTCTGTTAGTCCCACAGTACCCAGGTTAGGTTGACTAAAAACACAGGTTGGAATGTTTGTATAATCAACGGCTATTTCCTGTTTATTATAAAGATGCCTTGCTAGCGCCATGCCTTCTGCAAGAGCAACGGGCGTCAAATTAACCCGATTAGTCACATCGCCGATAGCATAGATCGACGGGATGTTAGTCTGATAATTTTCATTAACGATAATAGCTTGTTTGCTATCTAATTTAACACCAACTTTTTCAAGACCCAGATTGGACGTATTTGGGTTACGGCCAGTGGCATACATGACCTGTCCGGTAATAAGTTGTTCCCCATTATCCAGGGTAGTTACTAATCCCTCTGTTGTTTTCTCAATTTGTCTGATATTGGTTTCAAATTTAAGTGTGATTCCTTTGTTTTCCATTTCTACGGCCAGTTTCTCTCGCAAATCACGATCGAATCCGCGTAAGAACAATGGTCCCCGGTAAACCAGAGTAGTTTCGACACCCAGACCATTAAATATTCCCGCAAATTCAACGGCAATATAACCGCCACCAACGATAATAATTTTTTCAGGTAATTCCTCGAGGAAAAATGCTTCATTTGAAGAAATGATGTGTTCTTTACCTTCTATCTCGGGAATATTAGGCCATCCACCTGTAGCAACCAATATACGTTCGGTTGTTATCTTTTCATCATTAATTTCAATGGTATGTTCATCGCTAATCGTAGCCCGGCCTATAATCGTTTCGACGCCAGCACTATCCAGTAATCTTTTGTAAACACCATTTAATTGACTTATCTCAGTGTTTTTGTTTGCGATTAATTTTTTCCAGGAAAAATCAGCTTTGCCCGGATTCCAGCCAAAACTGGAAGCATTTGCGAAGTCCTCGGAAAAATGAGAAGCATAGACAAACAACTTTTTTGGCACACAACCAACATTGACACAGGTACCGCCCAGGTAGCGGTCTTCGGCAATAGCGACTCGTGCATCCAGGCTACCGGCAATACGTGCAGCGCGTACGCCACCAGAGCCAGCGCCAATTATGAATAAATCATATTGATAATCTGACATTTCATTTTCCTCTTCAGGGAGATTAACGTATTTATTTAATAATCGCTATTTATCAATTTTAATCACTTTGATAGTTTATTTTCATAGATTCATTTTTCATTTTTTGGATAATAATCATTAATTTCGCTAAAAAAGAAAAGCGGTAGCATATTTATGCAAGAACAGGTTTCAAATCAGAAAACTGACAGTAATTTAATGAAATTGGCTACGATCGCATCAGTACTGGTGGCTATTTTTCTGAATATTATTAAATTGATTGCCTATACATTAACAGGTTCCGTAGCAATACTTGCCAGCCTGCTGGATTCATTTCTCGATTTATTAGCATCGATTGTCAATCTGATTGCAGTACGACATGCCTTGGAACCAGCGGATGCAGAGCATCGGTTTGGTCATGGTAAAGCGGAGGCTTTAGCAGGTTTTTCTCAAGCCGGTTTTATTATCGCTTCATCAGGCTTTTTATTATTTGAAGCAATCTTGAGATTAAAAAATCCGCAAGCGCTGGAACATGCAGAAATAGCAATAACAGTCATATTTATTTCAATTGTAATGACATTTCTTTTAGTTTCATTTCAGCGTTATGTCGTAAAACGGACAGGTTCTATTGCTATACAGGCTGATTCAATACATTACTTAAGTGATTTTCTATTGAATATTGCCGTCATTATTGCATTGATTATAGTAAGCAAATTCAATTTAAATTGGATAGATCCGGTCTTTGCGATCTGTATTGCTATTTATATCCTAATCACTGCCCGTAAAATATTACTGCATTCTATTGATCAATTGATGGATCATGAATTGGCAGAAGAAGAAAGAGATAAAATCAAGAATATAGTATTAAATCATGAACAGGTTATTGATTTGCATGAATTACGTACACGTTTGTCAGGGCGCGATATTTTTATTCAATTTCATCTGGATATGGATGCGAGTATAAATTTGATGCAAGCACATAAAATTGCTGATGAGGTAAGAGACAGGCTGCTTAGAGAATTTCCTGGAGCAGATATTTTAATCCACCAGGATCCGGTATAATTTTAATGTCCCAGCATCCAGTTATGATATTTTCTGACTAATGAGAGTAGCTTCTCAGGTGCATGAGCTTTTTTCCAGACGCCTGCTGCAAATTTATTTGCTTCGGACAGCGTAGGGTAGATATGAATCGTACCAAGTATCTTATTCATGCCAAAACCCTGTTTCATGGCACCAATATATTCTGTAATCAATTCTCCGGCATGATCACCGACTATAGTGACGCCCAGAATTTTATCTTTGCCCGGCACTGTTAATACTTTCACTACACCATGATCTTCACTTTCTGCAATTGCGCGATCCAGATCATCGATGCCATAATTAGTTATTTCATATTTAATACCTTTTTCTTTGGCTTCCTGTTCATTTAATCCTACACGGGCGACTTCCGGGTCAGTGAAGGTCGCCCAGGGAATAACAGAATAATCAACCTTAAAACTCTTGAATTTACCAAACAGGGCATTCACTGAAGCATACCAGGCCTGATGTGCTGCAGTATGAGTAAACTGATAAGGCCCGGCTACATCACCACAGGCATATATATTAGGTATGGAGCTCTGCAGCTTTTCATTAACCTTTACTGTTTTATTCGGGTTTAATTCAACACCCAGTTCTTCCAAACCGAAACCACTTGTATTTGCAGCCCTGCCTACAGCGACCAATATTTCATCAAATTCGATTTCGATGGTTTGATTATTATGTTCACAAATTAATGTTTTTTGTTCGCCTTTTATAATGACTTCTTTGGCGAGGTGGTTGGTACGGATATCGACACCTTCTTCAATAAAACGTTTGGTAATCATGGCCGCGATCTCTTCATCTTCTCTGGCCATGATTCGTGGCAACATTTCGATTTGTGTCACCCGGCTGCCCAGGCGGGTAAATGCCTGAGTTAACTCACAACCAATCGGTCCACCACCTAAAACAACCAGTCGCTTGGGCAAATCCCGTATTTCCCAAAGGTTGTCGGAAGTTAAATGGTCAATTTCTTTAATGCCTTTTATAGGCGGAATAAAGGGGCGGGCGCCGGTAGCAATAATCATGTTTCTTGAAGTAAGTGTTTTACCATTTACTTCAACTGTCCAGGGAGAGGTAATCTTTGCTTCGCCTGCAATACATTCAACTCCTAAACTTTCATAGCGTTCGACCGAGTCATGCGGTTCAATTTTATTGACGATAGATTGGACGCGTTCCATAACTCTTGAAAAATCAATCTCTGCTGTTGTAGTTTTTATGCCGAATTCATCAGCCCGTTTGATTAATGAAGCTACTTTGGCTGATTTAATCAGTGCTTTGGAAGGGACACAGCCGGTATTTAAACAATCTCCGCCCATCTTATGTTTTTCTATCAGTGTTACTTTTGCTTTAACCGCAGCAGCAATATAGGCTGAGACAAGTCCTGCAGACCCTGCACCAATAACGATAAGATTACGATCAAATTTGGCAGGTTTACTATGCATCAGTTTCTGTTAGATCCAAATCGCTTTGTTTTTTCTTTCTTACAAATTCTATGAGTTTCTTCGCTAACAGAGGAAAAATACCCAGCAGTACAAATGAAAAAATCAATTCAGGAGAGAGTACATCACCAGGAGATTCAATTTTTGCTAATTGTGTACCTGCATTTACGAAAATCATTGTTCCAGGCAACATCCCTATTTGACTTATCAAAGCAAAGTGTAATGTTTTAATCGGCGTAAGTGCCATTAAATTATTAATAATAAAGAAGGGAAAGATTGGGATAAAACGAATAGTAAATAAATAAAACTCACCTTCTTTTCTCATCCCCCGGTTTATAGGTTCCAGGTATTTGCCAAATTTTTCCTGTACATAATCATGAAACAGATATCGTGCTATCAAAAATGCCATGGTTGCGCCAAAAACCGAGGCAAATGAAACCAGGATAGTTCCCCATAAAAGACCAAAAATTGCACCTGCAGCAAGTGTCATAATTCCTGCACCTGGAAGTGAAACCCCTGTGATCAAGATATAACTGATAAAAAATAACAGGCCGGTTTTAATCGGATTTTGAGAATAATAATTATCTATTACAGCTTGTTGTGATTTAACAAATTCAAGATTAAGGTATTGACCAAGGTCTAATATAAAAAATAGTCCAACGGCGATAATAAATAGTATGACTACTGCAAGTTTTTTCTTATTCATGAGAGCTTAGAGGAAAATATTTAAGTTAGTTCATTTTATGTTAATTTAGCTGGATAAAACATAGAAAAAGGCTGTTGGCATGAATCCAACAGCCTTTATTTTTGAGTAAACTATTTAAAAAGTATTTTAGATAGTAGCAAATAGCAGGCCGGCAACAGTATTTGGTTTCTTTTCAGGAAAAAATAACCATTTTAAAAAATATAAGGGATTAGATTTCTGTTTCTCTATACGATGCTCTATCTTTAATTCGTATTGCTTGGCAAAGACATTATTAAAGACCAGATCGTTCAACGAGATGTGTTTGTGGACGTTATTATTGTATTGCCCCATTTCGGGTACAAACATCCACTTCAAATTGTGGTTTCGACAACAGTAACCGTTCAAGCCTCTATACCAACATTGATAAACATTCATATGATGACCCTGTTATTATTTTGTTATTATGAATCAGCAATTCATGTGCCGATTGGTTATCATAATGTGTAAATGTGAGCGATTCTGAGAATCATGTCACATTTTTTAAATGTAAAATATAATAAATTCAAATAGATAGAGCAATAAGTTTATACGATAAATATCTGTTCCGGATGATATTGTGGTAAAAAAAGTTTAGAAATACTCTATATTGTGTCGTGATATGATGACGATGTGATTGCTTCGAACTGACAAAGGCGTACTATCTAACGTGACTAGGGAATGTAGTTAAGGCTCATATGATAAGACATATTTCTCTCAGTATTTTTATAGTATTTATTGCTGTTCACGTTAATGCAGCTGAATTTTCCAATCCAACTGCACGTGTTAAGGATTCTGTTGATAAAGTAGTTAATATATTAAAAGACAAGTCCCTGGATAAAGAGCAACGTTGGTCTCGAATCGGTGTTGTCATTAATGACAGTTTTGATTTTCGAAGTATGTCACAAAGTGTTCTGGCAACGAACTGGAAAAAAGCAACTCCCGAAGAGCGTCAACGTTTTGTAGAATTTTTTTCGCAATACCTGGAAGACACCTATCGTACAAAAATTGAAGCCTATACTAATCAAAAAGTTGAATATATTAGTGAATCGATTCGTGGGAAACGGGCAGTCGTTGAGACTGTAATTATTACGGATAATTCAGAAATCCCGGTTATTTATAAGTTAAAAAATAATGATGGTAGTTGGTATGCTTATGATGTTGTAATAGAAGGGATCAGTCTTGTTAATAATTATCGCAGTACATTTTCAGCGATAGTAAAAAATGATGGTATGGATGGATTACTCAATGATATACAGGGACGGATACAAAGACACAAGGCAGCTCAAAAGGAAAAAGCGATCGAAGAAATACCTGAAGAAGGCTAGTCTCCGGATTCAAAGATATATTTACTTATTAATTCTTCCAGATTAACTGACGGCTCTGTTTCGATTATTTCATTGCCAGGTTCAACATATTGATCACTGCCCCCGGGTGAAATTTTTATAAACTTATCTCCTATTATTCCCGCAGTTCTAATCGATGCAATTGAATCGTCCGGTATAGTAATGTTAGTAGGCACACTAATATCAACAACAGCCAGAAAATCTTCAGGATCAAATATGATATCTTTGACTTTGCCAACAGGAACACCTGCCATTTCAACATAAGCACCTTGCTTTAGCCCGGATGCCGATGTGAATTTGGCTTTTATAATGTAATGGTCATTATCGAATAAACCGATATCACCCATGCGAAGCGCAAGGAAGGTGATCGCTATAATACCGGTTAACATAAATAAACCGACTAGTAATTCTGTATGTTGTTTATTATCCATAGTTAAAGTTTACAGGATCAATGCACTGAGTAAATAATCACTAAAGAGGATTGCAATTGATGAGAGAACAACAGCTTCAGTAGTTATACGACTTACTCCCTCGGATCCATATATTCCACGTCTATCCAGATGCATATTAAAGCCCTTATCGCAGGCGATCCAGACAATTAATAATCCAAATACAAGCGATTTAGAAAATCCCATGATGATATCTCTGTTTAATACTGTATCTGACATATTTTGAAAATAGGATCCGGGACTCACACCGAATAATATGACACCCACGAAGTAGCCGCCAAAAATACCAACAACTATAAAAATGGCGGTCAATAACGGTACTGATATCACCCCGGCAAGGATGCGGGGAGAAAAAAGATAGCGATAAGGATCGATTGCCATACATTCAAGCGCATCAATTTGATTATCGACTCGCATGATACCGATTTCTGCACACATAGCTGAACCGGCACGTCCAATAATCATCAACGCAGTTAAAACAGGTCCCAGTTCCCGGATTAAACTTAAGCCAACAGCTGAACCCAGTAAACTTACAGAACCAAACCTGACTAATGTGTCATAAAATTGCAGGGCAATGACCATACCTACAAATAGGCCTGCGACAACAATCACTAATAGCGATCGTGCTCCGATGAATGCAAGCTGTTTTAACAAAGGTTCAAGTAAATAGGGAGGTGTAAAAATTTGATAAAATGTTCGATAAAGGAAAATTCCTGATAGACCAAGTCGCTTGATCTGGTAATCAATGGTAGAGAGAAATAATGTCTTTGCCGTATCCATATTAATTTCGGGTTAACTTATTTAAATAATCGTCAGCATTTATAGTTTCATTTGCAGCACGCCGTTGGAGCATATTTATAATTCTTGGATCATCACTGTCTTTTATCTCCTCCTTATTACCGGTCATTATTTGTTTCCCTTTATCAATAACAGTAATTCTATCTGCTATTTTGAATGCACTTTCCAATTCATGTGTAACAACAACTATAGTCATATTCATTGCGTCTCGAAGTTGTAATATTAAATCATCAAGTTCTGCTGAAGTAACAGGATCCAGACCAGCTGAGGGTTCGTCAAAAAAAAGAATATTGGGATCCATAACCACAGCCCGTGCTAAACCAGCACGTTTTAACATGCCACCCGATAATTCAGAAGGCATAAGTGATTCATTGTCACCCAGATCCATTAATTCCAGTTTGAGTCTGGCCATGATCCGAATGGTATTTTTATCCAACCTGGTGTGCTCATGTAAAGGTAACTCGACATTCTCAAGTAAATTCATTGAACTGAACATGGCCCCATTCTGAAAGGCGACACCTATTTTTTTACGTAATTCATATAATGCATAATGATCTAATGTCGTGATTTCCTGGTCTAAAATCTTGATCGAACCGGAGACGGGTCTATTTAATCCCAATACGTGTCGTAAAAGAGTACTTTTTCCAGAGCCGCTATGGCCCATGATTACCATTATTTCGTTTTCGATAATTTCAAGAGAAATATCAGACAATATCTGTCTATCACCATAAAAGGCATTTAAACCTTTTACATCAATGATGGTTTTTTTACTGGTTTCGTTCATTTATATCATTCACCTTTGATATAGCGAATGATGCCAGAAAAAAGCAGTACTGACACGATGTCAGGCCGGAAAGCTAAAGATATTTATCCAGAAAAATTATAGTGAAGCGTTACTGTTTAATCTCGAGGTAATTTGGTTCGCTAGTTCTTCAGATTGAGAAAGTTCAATCTCTGTTAACTCTTTTTCCAACATATCCCGGCGCCGAATATCCATGGCATTACCCTGGTTTGCAACGATTTGATACCACGCCAGTGCCTGAACCTTATCTTGTCTAATGCCCTCACCATTTAAATACATGGTAGCCAGGTTACGTTGTGCAATTGTGTAACCCTGTTCGGCAGCTTTTCGGTACCATTCAGCGGCTTTTTTCTGATCCTGACGTACCCCTTCGCCGTATGCGTAACAAACACCGACTTTATATTGGGCTAATGCATAACCTTTTTCTGCAGATTCGAGAAAAAGATTGAATGCATTTCGATCATTTTGCGGAACACCATCACCGAATGCAAAAGCCAATGCTTTTTCATATTCCATTTTTCCAGTTGTATCGTTTGTCGTATCTGTTTGATTACTTTCATCGAGATCAACCAAACGGTCATCGCTTGCAGGTAGAGATTCAGTCCTGGCCATTTGTTGTTTTTGTAAGTTAGCGAGATTATGTTTAGCAGATTCATGTCCCCGATCAGCAGCAAGCGCATACCAATCTGCTGCCTGTTTATCATTCTGACTAACACCTTCACCCATTAAATACATGTTACCTAGACTATATTGTGCATCAGTATGCCCTTGTTGTGCTGCACGACGGTACCAAAGTGCAGCCTGTGCATAATCCTGTTTTACACCATTACCCGAATAATATTGTGTACCTAATTTATACTGTGCATCCTTATCACCCTGGATAGCAAGCTGTTGAATATTATCAGCATTGTTTTCTACAGTAATTTGTTCAGTATCGATATCACTTACTAATGTTTCACTATTTCCTGCAGAAGAAGATTCTGCTGAGGGTTCCGCGAGAGCAACTACTTCTGGCTCATCAGTAGTATTATCTTCACTTTCAGAAGAAAACATTTCTCCGAAGAAACCAAACAAACCGCCGGATTCTTCTGAATCAACGGATGTTTCTTCTGAAGATTCCGCTATCGCTGTTTCTGACTCAGTGTTTGAATTGTCAGTTTCAGTTTCTGTAGTAAGTTCTGGTTCAGTTGGTTCAACTGTTTCATCCGGATTTTGTTCTACAGTCCGGGGTTCCTCTGCTGTCGATAACTGAGTTGATGTAGTTTGACTGTCTTCATTATTATCTATCGTTTCGGTTTCATCGCTACCAAAAAGTTGCTGAAAGAAACTGGGCGAAGATGTTTGTTCGGTTTCACCCTGATCAATCATTGCTATGTTTTCAGTTTCGTCTATCTCTACTGTCTCTGTTTCAGTATCTTCAGATTCTAACGGGGTATACGGTGTCTCGATGACCGTTGCGACTGCGGCCGGTTCTTCATTAACGTCAGCCACGATTGCTTCATCTTCAGACGCATCAGGAATAGCAGAGACGGTTTCGATTTCTTCTTCATCTTTCTTGTCAGATAAGAACAGTCTGGAGAAGAACCCCCCGGATTCTTCTTCAGTTTCGACTTCGGGTTCGTCTGCATCAGCTATAGCAGTTGTTGCCGTGTCATCAGATTCTAATGGGATATACGGTGTCTCGATATCTGTTGTTGCGGCCGGGGTCGGTTCTTCATTAGCGTCAGCCACGATTGCTTCAGTTTCAGATGTATCAGGAACATCTTGTTCAATGTCTTCTTGTGATGTTTCTGATGAATTATCTTCATTTGTACCGAATATACCTCCTAGTAGACCAAGTAAACCGGATTGTTTTTCCTCAGTTTCTGCTGTCTGATCTAATGAATCAGCAGTGTCATCCTGTTTATCCGCTACGGTAACTTCATCTACAACATCTTCTTCTTTTATATTATCAGGTTCTTGTAATTTGTTTTGCTGGGCTAAAGCTTGTTGTTTTAATTGGTTTTCGCGTTTTATCGCCTCCAGCTTTTCAAGGTTTTTAAGATTGTTTCTGGCAGCGATATGACCTTGTTCACTTGCCAGTGCATACCATTTTGCGGCATCAGGATTACTCTGTTCGATACCTTCGCCGAGTAAATACATATTACCCAGGCTATATTGTGCATCCATATTGCCCTGGTCGGCTGATTTTTTGTACCAGTTATAGGCTTCACGATAGTTTTGATTCACGCCTTTCCCGACATAAAAAAGTGAACCCAGATGCGCTTGTGCTTCACTATCTCCAGCTTCCGCTAATGGTCTGAATTGTTTTATTGCTTCACCATAATCATTGTTCTTTAATGCACGACGTCCCGCACTAACACTATATTTACTCAGATCAACTTCTGCCTGTTGAGCAAGTTCGATTTCTTCAATAACTGGTTCAGGCTTGTCAAGCTTTGCAATAATTACATCTTCATCTTCAGACGTATCAGGAACAACCGAGACGGTTTCGATTTCCTCTTCGTCCTTTGTGTCAGACGAGAACAGTCTGGAGAAGAAACCCTCGGATTCTTCTTCTTCCGTTTCAACTTCAGGTTCGTCTGTGTCAGCCACTGCAGCAGTCGTTGCCGTGTCATCAGGCTCTAATGGGTTAAACGGTGTCTCGATGTCCGTTGCGATCGGGGTTGGTTCTTCATTAGCATCAGCCACGATTGCTTCATCTTCTTCCGACGTATCAGGAACGACCGAGACGGTTTCGATTTCTTTCTCGTCTTTCTTGTCAGCTGAGAACAGTTTGGAGAAGAAGCCCTCGGATTCTTCTTCCGTTTCAACTTCAGGTTCGTCTGCGTCAGCGACAGCAGTCGTTGCCGTGTTATCAGGTTCAAATGGGTTAAACGGTGTCTCGATGTCCGTTGTGACCGCGGTCGGTTCTTTATCAGCCACAACCTCTTCAGTCTCAACGTCAGACGTATCAGGAACGACAGAGACGGTTTCGATTTCTTCTTCGTCCTTTGTGTCAGCTGAGAACAGTTTGGAGAAG